>NZ_JAHLEX010000045.1 GCF_023476575.1 Anaplasma phagocytophilum
TGGCGGAGAGTGTTATCCTGGAGACGGACACATTCTATGGACTATGAGGACACTAGTAGATGTAGCATCCTGTGGCAAGGTCTCTTGCACACCTCCTATGGGAACTGCGCACAAAGGTGGCACGCTATACACTAATGCAGTCCGTATGTCGAACGATATTATATGGGTTATGCATGATGCGTGCTTTATTACTCCTGACCTAGGAATAATTATGACCGAATTGCACTACAAAGTGGTAAAAAATGGTCCTAGCGATGGTAGCCCAGCAGTTTATGAGATATGCGAAGCTGGCTTCAACGTTGCTTCGGGTGATACTCCTTCACATAAAGATTTTTCAATACGGATACCGAAGAGCGTACAAATATCCGAAAACAAATGGAATACTTTTTCGAAAATGCTCAAACCACCAGTTGTCCCAGAGAGCCTTATGGTTAGAATGCGAAATAAGCTTGTAGGTGTATTGAATAGATTGTCGACCCTTATGCACAGGATTGCTTGCGCTGTAGTAAGGTGCTTTAGTGCTTGCTGCTCTTGTGTTCGCCCTAAGCATGCTCCTGAGGAAAATGTTACGCCATTGACGGGTAGTAGTCGTGATTCATACAAATGTAAAAGCGCTGTCTCTGCGGTGGGTGCAACTGAATCAGTCATCACAAGTTCAGAGCATGTGCATTCCAATGATACAGACGTGGCACAAAGCAGTACGAAGGCTAAAGCCGTAACAGGCGGCGAGAAATCCTCTGCTGATGTGGCATCTGAACCTCTTGTTGTTGCCGTAGGTGGTGCGTCCAGCAGCCATACTGACCTTTGCAGTGCTGCAAGTTGTCTCAACGTTTCTGGCTCAAATAACCTTGAGAATGGCATGCAGCAGAACCCATCTACATGTATCTTAGATACTACAGCTCATAAAACGGGCTCTTCTGACATAGTAGGGTCACCGAAAAAGAATAACGTATCACAGCAGCGTTAATCTAAGGTACTTCGGGCAAAGCACACTACTACGGCCCTGATAGGGCATACTTTTGCTTTAGGTCAGGGCTGAGTAGTGAGTAATGCTTTTGCTTCTTTGGGTTACTGCTACAGCAAAACCCTGATAGAACTTTTAAAGGAGGTAGCGCAAAGGTTCTATGTGTAACAGATACGGAGGATTGTGTTGTAGCCTCAACAAGTGTTAGAGTGTCGTAGCGCATAGGTTTGCTTTAATAGCCACGCCCCCGATGCCTAAGCAGGTGCCCCGGCCGTGTGATATACTGCTCTCAATATTATTATGCCTCAACAACATCAGTATTCGACAAACACCTTAACTAAATGTTCTGTTCTTAGAGTATTCGTAGAGCTTCATATAAGATTAAGCAAGATCTCCTCGCCAATGCAGGTTTCGTACACTTTTGCAATATCCAGAATAAAAGTTTTACTTTATAAATTCCCACCCATACCACCACCCTTCCACCTTTTAAACATGCGTGCTTATGCTATGTCTCGTATGAAAAGTTATTACCCCACTGGTGCTTACGTCAATTCTGGTGCTAATACTGATTTATTTGTCCGTAAGCAAAATTATACTCATGATGTCCTATGAACTACGCCTTGGAAGGGTAACAGCGTTTTGAGTACTTTAATAATTATTTTACATAAATCTCCTAGCATACACGTAGCATATACTGGTTATAACATTGGAAATTTTGGGTTATTTTAAGCAACTTGTGGCATCTTCTATTCAACGTGAAGCAACACGTTTGTACTGCACGGTAGGTCATCCACCTGCCATAAAAAGGCTAAACCGCTTGGAGTTCTTACAAGTAGGAAAAAACAGTGCTCAGGATATAGAAGATATGGTAGGCGAGATACTTACAGAAGAGTCTCGCACAACACTAGATACACATGGGGAGGTGCAAGTATCCCTAGAATTTGATGCATTGCACACATTACATATATTTATAACCAAGACGCAGCACTCTACAGAGATTATCGGAATAATTAAAAAGCTATATCTTCCAACAAGAGAAGATCTGCCTAAAGAGTTATTACAGGTCGTTAGCAGCACTACATATGGCATAATACTGCTAGGTGGTAACCATTGCTGCAATAAAGATCTGACCATTCAGTGCTTAATCAGTACTGTAAGTGAAGCGCACAAGCGTCTTATTTTGACATTCGGTATGCCCAACACGCATAGTGAACATCTAGAGCACGCTATTGTTAGTTCTTATCCCTTATCTCAAGCAAATATGGAACTAATACGCTGCTATGCAGCAGATATAGTTGTATTCGGCAAGATAACACCCGATATTATGAAACTAGCGCATGAATGCGTTATGCTGGGCATACTTGTAATAATACAGGTGGATGCTTCATCTCCAGCTCACACAGTTACAAGAGCTCTTTCCATGTTTACAGATAGACAAGCTGGCATTGATTTTTTAGCTGATAATCTACTGGGAATAGCTTTCCAGGTGTTGGTGAGTTTGAAATTATCTAGCAATAGCCTATATCTGTGTGATTTCATTAGGAACAATGATGAAATAAAACAGTGTATCATGGATGGTAAAGTAGCGACTATAGAGAGCAAAAAAATCGTAGAGATGATCAATAAGCTCATTGAAGATGAAAAGCTTACTCACTACGATGCTCACCCAATATTTATAAATCTGATAAACTCTTTTGGTAAAGCCATAGAGGCTACAGACGTATTTTAGATTTGCGATACGTTGTGTATAAAAATCTTTGACGATTCAGAGTAGATATCATGAAGCTGGTAATCATTAATCATGCCTCCACAGACTAACACTATGACTTCGCGTAAGCTTTATGCTCACCCACTTTTGCCCGTACACAAGGGCCTGAAGAATCTTTTTCTCCGTATAAGAAAGGACTTGGGCCTAGATGGTGCACACCGTGCTTTTCTTGAAGAGTATGACATACCTAAACGTAACAAGATCTCCTAGTGCGCATCCGCAAAAATGTATTTTGTTACCAATTATCCCTGTGAAAGCCCAAAACGGCTCCTTACTTTGGTTGACACTACTTTTCACATTGAAGGAGCATTTAATCTAGCGTACAATGTAGACGGTACGTATTTCTGCTTTTTCATTGAGTTGGATGCATGAATTGATTAACAATCTACAACTTGATTCCTTAGTTCCTGGAAAACGTCCCGAAGAAACTACTGTTGTTGTTGCCATGTCTGGTGGTGTTGACAGCTCCGTGGTGGCAGTTTTGCTGCATAAGCTGGGTTACAAAGTTATAGGTGCTACTATGCAATTGTATAGTAGTCCCGACGCATCCTCGGGTAAGTCATGTTGCGGCAACGCGGATATTTATGATGCTAAAAAGGTTGCGGCATCGTTTGGCTTTCCCCACTATGTTTTAAACTATGAAGAAGTATTCCGTAAGGAAGTCATCGAAGATTTCGTAAATTCATATAAGGCTGGTGAAACTCCTATACCCTGTATAAAGTGCAACCAGACTGTAAAGTTTAGGGATATGCTAAAGATGGCTAGGACTATAGGCGGGGATGTTGTAGCCACAGGTCATTATGTGAGGCGCTTGGAAGTAGAGGGAGAGCTACAAATATGGTCAGGAAAAGATAAACACAAGGATCAGAGTTACTTTTTATTTTCTGTGACTCTAGAGCAATTAAAGTTTGTTAGGTTTCCTTTAGGTAATCTAGTAAAAGGTGATGTGCGCAGGCTTGCACAGTATCTCAACATAGAGGTAGCCGATAAGCCAGACAGTCAGGATATATGCTTTGTCCCGAAAAATTACAAGGAAACTCTTGCATCACTGGACCCTTCTACAATAAAAAAAGGGAAGATTCACCACATTGATGGAAGTGTACTAGGTGAGCATGACGGTATAGCCAACTTTACCGTGGGGCAACGCAAAGGTCTAGGTATTGCTTATCCTTATCCGCTGTATGTTGTGGCACTTGACCCAGTAAAAAATACAGTAATAGTGGGGCCATCATCTTCCCTAGTGAAAACACAATTATTTTTAAGAGACTTAAATTGGCTGTCAAAAGATCAAATTCCTGAACACGGACTGTCTGCGAGTGTTAGGTTACGGTCTTCATCTTCCGCGGTTCAAGCAACAATTTCTCGCATTGCAAAAGATGGAAGAGGCAGAGTGGTACTGCACGAAGGATGCGTTGTGTCCCCAGGTCAAGCATGCGTTATATATGATAACGAAAGGCTTTTGGGTGGAGGCTGGATACTCAACCAAGTACGCTACTCTGAAACTGCTTGACGTCCCGACCCATGTGGTGACTCTCGCCATGCAAAACAGAACACCATCCCCACTTTTGAGATAGCATTCCGGAGAATTGCAGGATAAATACAGTTACAAGAACTGTTTTGCAATGGTTGCGCTCTTTCTCCTACAAAGTAACACCCCTAGAACTGAGCATACCGATACTTGTTTAGCTAGATAAATTATCGAAGCGAACTTAAAGTTTATAAAACTGCTCATTACCCACTGCAAGATCAAAACCATAGCCACAGAAAGCATTACTCCCTTAAAACCCTTAAGTTTATTCTGTTGGGTGTGCAGTGCTGCATTAGACAAGACATACAATACTGACGAAAATCCAGGCGTAGAGAAATACAAAAGATCTCTCATTATTCCAACACAAAACAGTGAAAAATAACCCGGAACTTTATATCTGCTATGCATAAAAATCATAAACAGTATGTCCAACCTTGGGGTAAAACTTTGAGTAATCCCATTGAGGAAAAATTCACAAACCGTTAAAACAACCATAACGGAAAAAACAATAAAATTGTCAGTCAACAACCTGGCAACACTGCTAGAACTATACATAAAAACTCGCGTACTTAATTCTTCCCAATAAAAAACTCGGTCCGTAGCAAAACTTATAACACCTTGGAAATTGCTATTGCCAACCTACAAGCAGTCTTTACTGCGCAAGAAATTGCCTTATATCCCAAAGCACTCTCTGCACCGTTATGAGCCGCTATCTCCATATGCTCACGCTCTTCTTCACGGAATCGCATTATAGCATCCCTTAATTCATGCTCGCTATCACTACGCTCTAGTTGCCCTGCTTGCTCATCATAATGCCCGCATATTACCTCTTCAACAGCTTCAGTACAAGCCATAGCCGCCTCCGTCTTTCCCATCATAGCTGTAATGTATCCTAATGATACAGCTGCGACATGCCATATTGGTAAAAACACTGATGGTCTTACTCTTCTCTCTTTTATAGCGTTATCAAAGTAACGAAAATGCACCAGTTCATGTTGTAGCATCTCTCGTATACTCTCTGCTTCTGCCTTTCCCCTAAGAGCCATTTCTTGCCCATGGTATATGCACACCGCTGCATACTCCCCAGCATGATTGACTCTTATCATACTTTCAACGCATTCATTTCTCATAGCAGTACACCATATATTGATATATTGCTAACACACAAAAGTCGCTACAGACCATTCTTATACCTTTCCTCAAGTTTATAATGCAACTATACCTTACTGTAGGAGTATATAACGGCTACCTTTTCTCCAACAGCTAAAAACTCTTTCTAAACACAGTCTTCTTTCCAAAGAATACGATGGATTTTATAGCTTAGCACAAAGCTCTATCACTGCTAAGCACTGTAACCATATCTTTAACTTTGGAGGCAGAACCATTTAGTGAAATACTGGAAAGGGTGTGTTGCAATAATACACACGTAGCTTTCTACAGAGTTATCAATGGCAACTGCACCTTCTCTGTATAATAGCTACCTTTTCTCCGACAGTTAAAAACTCTCCTCTAGCACAGGATTATTTCCAAAAAATACGAGACGGGGTTTAGAGCTTATAGCAAAAAGCTTTGCCTCTGCTAAGCACCACTATCGCAGCCTTGATTTCTAAGCCCTGGAGAAAAACCTTACTTGCATGTAAAAACGCTGACCTTGTTCTCTTATGAGGTAGTTAGCAATCATGCTATATACAGCATATACAAGAAAATTTTGGTCTTATATCAGCATTGGTAGATAATAATAAACATTTTATTGAAATTTTAACTTGCAAGATTAAAAAAATAACTAATACTTCCCCAAGAGTTTACCGACTTAGTTTCAATCGGGAAGACTCAGTAGTCTAGGGTCACGTCTGTGTACAGTTTGTGTTGTTATGACTTCTGCGGAATCCGGTACATGATTTATATCGGACTAATTAGGTTAAGACTGCGAAGAAGGCTTAAGCGCTATAGTACAGTAAATGCGAATTAGGCGTGCTTATCACCCTATAGTAAAATAGCTGTTGCACTATAGCAGTGGTATGTTGCATGGTTCTACACACGTAATGGTGGCGGCACCATGGTTTATGTTTATGCAATTTTCTAACACCTACATTAATAGCGTTAGGACGCCGTTAGTCAGGTGCTGAAGGATATAACATATTGAGGAATTTTATGCCAAGGGAAACTACTGATAGTGCACATGCAATGCAAAACATAAGGCTGGTAGGTACAAAAATGTTACTACTTGCTTTAAACAAAACAACAATAGAGAATTCCGTGCGATGTCTTTTCTACAAATCCGCTCTTCAAGGGGAAGTGACAAAAAAGGATCTGTCCAGAACCTTCCTATACATAAACAACAGATATTCTGACACTGAAGAAATCACCAAGATCTATGACGATATGTCAGCAAGTGAACGGCTGTCGCTATTTCCAATGGAAGAGATCTGTAAAAAAACAGGAATAAAGCCCGAAGAATACACTTCAGTGCTAGATACTCAAGGATATAGAAGGGAATCTTTCTGTAAACTCAAATTGATGTTTGAAAGGTCCAACACAATTGGTAAAACTGGTGCTGCATGCATACCAGAACCATTATTGTTAGAGGAGCTGGTCAGTACCCTAAATCAATCTTGTATTGAAGGCTATCCAAACGCTACCACTTGTGCTGTTGCGCGAATGGCGGATAAGGATAGCGAGTATATTCCCTTTGAAAGCAATTATACGCATCTTCTGAAAGATATCCCTAGAGATAAAAACGATGTACCTATAAAGCATTCAGTACACATGCGCTGTACTGAGCCTAATAAAGTTTCCGTATATCTTCACTTTTTTCCTTATCCATGGATAGGAGGATTCTTATCTTCAAATTTTCGATACGACCTTTCTCTCAACGAAGCCACTGGATGCATAGAGTATAGTGACGTATATACCTGCATTGCATTACCATTAGGGGATGATCCTCTACCGGATAATAAATGGCACTTCCCTATGCCAGATGATTTTCTGAATATACAGAGATTGGAAAGTATGCTTTCCAATAAAGCTGATTTTAAACTCCAATTTGAGAATTTTCCTGAAAAGTATCCACTAGATCAGTTCATAATCTCCGGTAAATTAGATGATTTTTCGATAAAAACACAGGATATGCTATCATTATGCAGCCGACCTCAAGATATTTCTCTACGGGTGGCAGAAGAATATGCTTATGCCTTAGATGTTGCAGCACACAATAAAATGCTTACTGAAGCATCTCCTTATGGCATTTTTCCTGAGGGCACCTTTAAGGTAAACTTGAAACGTAGAATCAAGAATCAAGAAGATAGCATCCACAATGAAGAATCTGAAAAGTCTGACATAGAAGAAGATAGCATCTATGATACGAAAGCGAGCATTTACGATACAGTAGCTGAAAAGTCTCATGTAGAATCTAGCATCGCCCATATAGCGATTCCTTCCACTCTTGAAGCAACTGACGTGACCCACGCAGAAAATAGCACTGCTCACAGAGAGACTAGTATTACCCATGAGGAAACTAGCGCAGTCAACCTGGAGACTGGCACCACTCACTCGGAGACAACAACATTGTGGCAACATATTGGGAACAAGGTCAGGAGCGCATACACTACAATAAGGGATCTTTTCTCATGTATAGTAAGATTTTTTCAAAGAGTTTGTTCTACTGTCACAAGCTGCGTCTGCACACCAAATGATGAAGGCATCTTCGCTAGGGATAGGGATAATACACAAACATCATCTTCCGAAGATAGTAGAGCTAACGATCAATCCTTATCGCAAGAAGAAACTCATAAAAGCGGTATTGAGAATAGCACCAGTGGTGTACCAGCAGAAGAACATATGACATCATCGCAAGAGGAACACGTTCTAGATGGTGTTGATATCTCTCACGTTGCACAGCATTCGCAATCAAAACTTGAAAGGTGATATCAGTTTTATGACCAAAATATGGACACTCATATGTTGCCCACTACTTCTACGATTCGCTCTACACCAGTACTTAGGAAATCACACTGTAGCACATCCTGTTGCGCGCTTCTTAGTATTATCCAAAGTAAAACTTACGGTAAGTCATAATCATGATGTGCTACTAATACAGCACTTTCTTTGTTTCTATCTGCGCGTAACTCCGAGAGTTTACTTGCAGATCGTCATCTCACGAATGATACACCACACACTTAAACTCTGTAAATTGCCTAGCTCCACCTTGTATACCTGAGACAACATCTAAAATACCACCTCCGAACCTTGCTCAGAGTTTTCTGTAAAGTTACGCCTTGCTTACAAGGCTTGTACGTGGCATATCCTACCCTTCAACATATGAATACACCAGGCACAAAACATTGACAGAGTGTAATGCCTAATGCCCCACCATTCATCAGGGCAAAATAAACATGATATACCGCCAACGTTATGGTGACAAAAAACGCTTCCTAACAGAAATTTGAAACTATGAGCTGTGTATATACGTTACTGACAAAAATTTTTACCTTATGTGAAAGAAAATTCTTCTCTGCTTAATCAGAGAATTCTTCTGAAAGAGGACATTGCACAAATGCTGCACACTTAATTAAACCTAATTAGCTAATTAGATAGATACTATGCCAGAGACATAGAAGCTATAGGGCACGTTGCTTTATCTTCTGCAAAATTATACACTTTACAGAACATGTTCGTAAAACGTGTTTTTTTATCCTACAGTCGCTAAATTTTCACACGGACATATACAATAAACTTGTAATTTCTTACGCTGTGATGCACCATTGTAGGGTGTTACCGTGATTTGAGTTTTACAATGTCTAAACCTTCATTTGCCTCCCATTCTGATCGAGAAACAGAGGCTACTCTTGCTCTTTTTGATCCTTTCTTTGATATGGCTCTTACTATAAACGGCGCTTCAAGGCAATTAGCATGTACGTGGGCTAGTACCTGCAGATCTATTTGGAATACAGCAACAGGAGCGGCTTCTACAACTGCAAAATCGTCAAAGAAATCACGTACAGATCTACGTAATATCTTGCGCTCTTC
>NZ_JAHLEX010000046.1 GCF_023476575.1 Anaplasma phagocytophilum
TCAACAACGCCAACGAAGTTACCACCTAGACCAACACAAGCATAAGGAACAACACCTAAACCTTCACTAAGAAGATCATAACAAGCATTAACCATGACTGAAGTAGAAGAAACCGCCCTAATCTCAATGACCTCACCACCTTCAATAGTTTTAGCTAGTAACCCAGCTACTATTGTTTTTTCTTCGGGAGTGAGCTTTATTAAGTCTTTGGAAACAGTAGCAGACGCATCTACAGTGTATGGGGTCCCATTATTGCTGCTACCACTCAATGTTGAGTTGCTACCATTATTAATTTTAGGCCACATTTCAACGCCTTTATCGCCTAAAGCCGCTGTTAAGCTCTGCTCTAAGCTCCCACCCTGCTTGTCTATGCTATCACAGGAACCCGCTTTGCTATCGTATAAGCCTTTGCTTGCGGCGGTGGCCTTTCCTCGGTTACAAACCTTGCCATCGATGATGGGGTGAGAGATTTCCAGAGCCTTAGCAAAGTGAACAATGTCCTTACCTCATCTAATAATAGAGATTTGGATAGCATGCTAGAACCATATGCCATGCATATCCCATCAGAATAGTGGATACGGTTGAATTTTACATTTGCTGTTACTTGATTTAGCTGTAGTTCAATGTTTCATTTATGCGGCATTATTTCACATATTGGGTAGCCCATTATAGTGGGTCCGAAAAGGTTAATAGCAGTGTAGGTGTGCCTAAACATGTATTAGCGAGCATACATCAGTGAGAAGGCGCAGGATAAGCGTACTGCCTTCTCCATTTTATGGTACTAAGCACTGCTCCGCGGGACAGAATGTGCGTTGTATTCCGTTTGCACTTCAAAGTTGATGTACACTCCCGTCGCGCTATGTGCTACATGCATATACAGTATATGAAAACCAATTCTATTATTAGAAAATATTACATTGAAGGTTCAGGGTAATATTTTTTCTCGAATATACAATTTGTAATATCCTAAAATATTACAGAAATTCATGAAAAAAATATTACCCTACATGCTGGGTTATGCTCTCTAACTTAATATAGGCTTGAGATTCTTTGATATCTAATATAGTAGAGGAATTTATTCATCATACGGGGCTTTTTCTGTTTTTATTATTTTGCATACTGTATGTGGTATGTTATAAGTTATACTTGTTTAGGCATAGACATAATGAATAGAGGGAAGTAAATCCCTGTGGTTGGGAGTATAATTGATGAATTGCTACATATTATTAGTGTGTGAGTAGCTTAATGGGCAAAGTGCTCCGTTGAGAATATTTCTCTTGCAATGTAAAACATTAAAATATAGGCTCAAAGCGCCGTGTGTCTTACAACTCAGGCGATAGCTTGGGTACTCGAGAGTAGCGGTTTGTTGTCTGAATATTTAGGGTTTTTTGATGTCTCAGTTAGTGGATGGGAAGGCGTTCTACACCGGTCATGTTAAGTGGTTTAGCGTAGAGAAGGGTTATGGTTTTATTTGTAAGGACAGCTCCGAAGGCAGTAAGGGTTCTGCTATGGGGCATGGTGAGAAGGATGTCTTCGTACATATTACATCGCTGCAGAGGAGCAGAATAGATAACCTCAGAGAAGGGCAGAAGGTCAGGTACCAGTTGGATGAAAATAACGGAAAGGTTTCTGCGGTGAACCTAGAGGTGCTTTCGGAGTAACACTATGTTTTTGGGCCTTGTCAGGATGTATGGTATGGCTAGGCGCTAGAAAGAGGCGTCGTCTGTGGGGTGTTCTGGTTGATTTATTGTCATCCGGATTTTGCTCTGTTGGATTGGCGTCTCTTGATTTTTCCCTCATTTTGTCGTTGTTAGATGTTCAGGAATCATGGAACATTACGACTGAGGAGAATATACAATTGCTCCTATGGGTGCTGTTATTGTTTTTGCTTTGCATAGCTTCGTTGTCTTGTTGGACAATGCATGCTTGGATAAAGTGCAATAGGGGAGAGCTAGGTTTTAAGCTGCAGGCTAGGGCTGTTATAGTGTTCACCCTGGTGGGGATGATTCCTGCCGTAGTTGCTTCGGGATTTGCATATCTTTTCTTTGATTATGGTGTGAGGGCTTGGTATTACAATAATATACGGCCTGCGTTCACTCGGTATATTGAGGAGACTTTGAAGTGTGCGGACGAATGCAGTACTGCTGTCATGGTTTCGGATGCTGTGCATCTTGCTAACTATTTGGGTACAGATTCTGCGCAGTGGACGTCAGAAAAGATCTCATTAGGGGCTGAGCTATTTAGTTTTTTGGAAATTCTACTTATCAGCAATAGAGAGATTTTGGCTAGCGCAAATCCTAGTGCTACATCTTGGACTAATTATGTAACTGAAGATGAGCTTTATGAAATTAATGACAAGCCAGTAGTTTTTTCTAAAGGGCAGAAGGATTATACCGTGCAATTGTTAGATTCTTTGTCTGGGATTTATCTTATAGCGGTTCGGGCTCCAGACAATGCTTTGGAGCATAATATGTTGCGCTTTGAAGAGATGCATGAGCATCTAAATAATCTGCGAACACAGATGTCTGCATTACAAATTCAATTTTCGCTGGCATTTCTTTTGTTATTTTTGGTTGTGCTGTTTGTATCGGTGTGGTTAGGGGTAGGTTTTGCCAAAGGTATAGTGGGGCGCTTATCTGAGTTATTTACAGCCACTAAGCGGGTTCAAGATGGGGATTTTGATTGTAGGATAGAGTATAAAGGAAAAATTATGGGTGAAGAGATCGCTACGGTGATCAAAGCATTCAATCAAATGGTAGAACGGTTAAGTGAGCAACGTATGCAGTTAGAAAATGCATATAGAGAAATAAATGTTAGAAAAGTGTTCGTTGAAACTGTTTTGTCAGGAGTATCGTCCGGAGTTATGGCTTTATCACCGTTAAAATCTGTAACTTTGATGAATGATAGGGCAATGGAGCTGTTGTCCTGCCATGAGCTCAACAAACCGATAGAAGAAGTGTTGCCAGAAGTTTTGGAGCTGGTGAACGCGGTCCAATGTAAGGGTGATATCACTATTATTCGTAATCATAAGTTACTTACCTTATCGGTGAATATAGAATGGTTGAAGTCTCAGGGGCTGATTATTACATTTGACGATATTTCTGGTTTGGTAGAAGCTCAAAAGAAGGCAGCGTGGTCGGATGTAGCTAGGAGGATAGCTCACGAAATAAAAAATCCTATTACACCCATTTACCTGGCAGCAGAGCGCCTTGGGAGCAAGTACGCTGAGCAGATTGTATCAGGAAGAGAGACCTTTTTGCGATACACAGACACCATAATTAAGCACGTATCAAATATTAGCTGTATAGTGGACGAGTTTGCACAATTCGCGCGAATGCCCAGCCCAACCTTTAAAATGTGTTACATTTCTGTTATTATTAGGGACATAAGTTTTCTGGGACAATTCGGTAAAGCCTTTGTTTCTTACGACTTGCACTTTCCTGAGGAAGAGGTCCTTGTTTTTATAGATCAGGAACAGATTTCTCAAGTATTCGTAAACATATTTAAGAATGCTTGCGAGTCGATAAATGCAAGTCCTAATGCTGATAGGGGGCGCATCACAGTTACTGTAACAAAAGAAGAAAAGAGTGTTTTGGTTGAAGTGAGAGATAACGGTATAGGGTTTTCAGAGGATATTATAGGAAGGCTTACAGAACCCTATGTTACTACACGTGAAAAGGGTACTGGGTTAGGGTTGGCGATAGTAGAGAAGATCCTGCAAGAGCATGGAGCATCTATAGGTTTCCGTAACTCGGAGGAAGGTGGTGTAGTACTGATTACTTTTTTGAAATGAGAAAAATGTGTTTATTTGTTCAACAAATGATCTATCTAGGTTTTGTGCGGCGGTATTACGTGATAACCCTGAAAGTGTGGCAATAGACACGGAGTTTTTACGTAGCTTCAACGACTATTACCCGAAATTGTGTTTACTGCAGATAGCTTATGAGAATAAGCAGTGTGTAATTGATGCTTTAGCAGAGGGTATTGATCTCACTCCTCTGCAGGAAATTTTTGATAACACACAGATTTTTAAGGTTTTTCACGATTGTAGGCAAGATCTTGACGCATTATCCTTGCTATTTGAGTCTCTCCCTAGGCCTATATTTGATACACAAATAGCGTCTATGCTGTGTGAGTATCACGAAAATTCAGTGGGATATTCTAAATTAGTTGAGCAGTTTCTAGGCGTGAAACTGAATAAGATGCCCTTCAAGCGTGTGGATTGGTCAAAAAGACCTTTAACGGAAAGTAAGGTGCGTTATGCCCTGGATGATGTTATTTATCTATATAAGCTGTATGGAATCCTTCGGGATATTTTGACGTCCAAGGGTAGGCTATCGTGGTATATGGAGGAGATGGATTGCATTGTAGATTCGGTATCCGATAACTACACCACGATTTTAGAGAGTATGGAGTGTTATGGAGACTTAACGGAGCAAGAAGCTACTATAGCAAGATCGGTTGTAGAGTGGAGAGAACGTGTAGCACGTCTACTAAATATCAATCGAAACATTATCATGAACGCCAGAGATGTCTTGAATATTACAAAAGACTTTATAGCGGATGGCAGCGCCAGTACCCTCAGAAAATACGTGCGCGAGCTATATCTACAAGACCTTCCTTTCAGTTTGACTGAGATAGTGGAGAACAACAAGCATATAAAGCAAGATGTGTATAACAAAGCTAGTCAAGAACGTGATACTCTAAGTTTACTGTCTATATTGCTGCATAGCGTGTGTGTAGAAGGTAGTGTGTCACAGAAATTAGTAGCATCTAAGAGGGATTTGGTTAGAGCCATAAGTCACCTCCCTAGCAACATCATGCGAGGCTGGAGATATGAGTTTTTTGGTCATAAGGTTAAAGCTTTTATAGAAGGACGAGCCAAGTTGGTGTTTTCTGTCGATATTAATGGAGGCAATGTCCAACTTGTTGTAGATAGTCAGTCATTTGCTTGTAGATCTAGCGTAAGCAACGGCTCTTGATTTGCGGATTTTTTAGATGCACTACAGCACGTAGCAGCACCATATACTTCAGGATAACCGAGGAGACATTACAGAAGTAAACTATTACCCTGAGTTAGGTACAGTTTTCAGGAGTTCTCTCCACTCCGACTCATTCATAACCTGAATACCGAGTTTTCTAGCGGTGTCTAACTTACTTCCTGAGTTGCTTCCAGCAACAAGTATGTCAGTTTTGGTAGTGACGGTACTAACAACTTTAGCCCCTAGAGTTTCCGCATATTTCGCAGCTTCGTTACGAGACATATTTTCCAGCACGCCAGTAAATACAATAGTCTTTCCTGAAATGGGAGATGCGGTCTCCGTATTTACGATTTCATCCAAGATATTGAGTTTTTCTTCAAGCGTCCGGAGTACTCTCAAATTGTCTTCACTTGAGAAAAACGCACGTAAGGACTCAATACTTTTTAGGCCAATACCATGTATGTTATCCGGATCTTCTCCATGAGCCAGTGATGTCATGGAATGTACCCAGGTGCTATAAGATCTGTAGTATTCTGCAATCAGCTTTGCGGCACCCTTTCCGATGAACCTGATTCCTAAGGCAAAAATGAAATTACTCAGTTTCACAGTGGTACTGGCATTAATAGCATCAATGAGTAAAGCCATAGACTTCTCTCCCCATCCATGTTCAGCGCTTAAGTTCATGTGACTCATTTTTTCTCCTAGCGAAAAAATGTCGGCAACGTTGCTGATGTATGATGCATTGCAGAAAAACTCTATTTGTTTTTCTCCTAGGCCTACTATATTTAGCCCGTCCCGAGATACAAAGTGCTTTACTCGCTCTAGTACCTGCGCTTGACACGATAATTCAGCCGTGCAGCGCATCGCTACTTCTCTAGGAGCTCTACTAAGTGTACTTCCACATGATGGACAATGCGAAGGGAATACATACTTTTCAGGTACAGTAGAATTACAACGTGCGTCATGATCTACTCCTACTACCTGTGGAATGACCTCGCCAGCCCTTTTTACTATAACACTGTCGCCAATACGTATATCTTTACGGACAATCTCGTTAAGGTTATGAAGACTTGCCCGGGATACCAGGGTGCCCCCTATATTTATGGGCTCCAATTCCGCTATGGGAGTTATAACTCCTGTTCTGCCGACCTGCACAGAAATATCACGCAATTTCGTGATGGCCTCAGTTGAAGGAAACTTATGGGCTGTGGCCCATCTAGGATACTTACTTGTAGAGCCAAGAAGTTTTTGTAGATGTGTATCATTTACTTTATATACTATTCCATCAATGTCATACCCTAGAGTACTACGTATATTATACATTCTGGTATGGAACGATAGCGCATCGTCCATATTATCAGCGAAAAGTACTTCTGTATGAGTACAAAACCCCCATTCGGCAAGCTGTTTTAATATTGCTTCTTGAGAGGCTAACGTGCTATTGACTACACAATATGCTACATAGCGAAGATTCCGCTCTTCTGCAATTTTAGGATTTAGTTGACGAATAGAACCAGCTGCGGCATTACGTGGATTTGCGAAGTTACATACGTCCTTCAGTTTTTCAAAGTCGCTGTGGTGCATGTATATTTCACCTCGGACTTCCAGAACTTCAGGAGCATTTATGATTTTGTGAGGGAGCTTACGTATTACTTTTGCGGTGTTAGTAATGTCTTCCCCTAAATGGCCATTTCCTCTAGTCGCAACCCTTACGAGAGAGCCCTTTTCGTATAATGCAGCAAACGACAAACCATCAATTTTAGGTTCACAAGCTATGGTAATAGAGGCTTCAGGATCCATATTAAGTGAACGCTTTACCCTGGAGATAAACTTTTCCACATCCTGTGTAGTAAAGGAATTTTCCAGAGATAACATAGGTTCACGATGCACAATTTTGGGCAATCTGGCATCCACTGTAGGTGCACCAATTACTCCTTCGTAATCATTGTAGGCACTAAGCTCGGGAAACTTCTCCAATAACTCACGTTTCTCTTGTACGAGTGCATCATACTGAGCATCTGAGATCTCCGGTGCATCATGTCCATGATATAGAACGTCGTGAAGTTTCAGCTGCGCATTTAGATAAGCAAGATGCTGCCTACTGTTGTTGTCAGACATGTGACCTATCCAGTTATCACACCCTTCTTTTTCAAAAGCTCTTGTAGTTCACCGCTTTGGTACATTTCACGTACTATGTCACATCCCCCTATGAACTCGCCTTTTACATATAGCTGAGGAATTGTGGGCCAACTGGAGAACTCCTTAATTCCCTCTCTTAACTCTGGGTCTCTCAAAACATCTACATCTTTAAATGCCACCCCCAGATGAACCAATACGGATGCCACCACGCTTGAGAACCCACACTGAGGTGCTGCAGCAGTACCCTTCATGTACAACACAACATCATTATTCTCTATATCATGTTTAATTCTGTTCACTAGGTTGTTATCCATCTTGTTTACTACCCACACTTGTTTGTATTTGTAATGCGTGCACAGTCACTTCTGATAGTGCGTCATAAACCATTCTGTGCTGCTCAAGTTTTGACTTACCAGCGAATCTTTTGGAAACAATCCGCACGGAATAGTGATCATTGTCATCAGCTAAGCTAGTCACGTCAACGATTCCATCAGGAAAGGAGTTACACAACAACTCTCTCAGCTTTAAAAGATCTACAGCCATTACCAAAGTCCCCAAAAGAGACCAAATGTATAACACTTTTTATAGATTTGGTAAACAATGACGGTACAGCAGTAGCTCTCTCATAACACTGCCGAGTCTGCATAAGCGATTGCTAGCAGTTAATTACATAAGTCGGTCTACTTTCCTTACTATTGTGCATGCTAGCGGTGCAAAATTCTGACTTAATCTCCAAATTTTTGTATGTATATGATTATGTTATGAGTTTTTCTACGCGTTCTTGCCACATATCCCAGGTTATAGAACCCTTTATATGGAGTACTAACTCACCATTTTTGTTGAAAATAAAAGTTTCAGGCACTCCCGTAACCCCGAATGACTTTTCTGCTTTTCCAGAGTAATCAGCCGCAATTGCAATATAAGGGTTATCAGGTTCCTGTAGCCAAGCCAGTGCGTTATCCTCTATATCTATGTAGTCTATGCCATAAAGGTCGATAGAGGTTCTTTTAGAGATTTCTTTCCATGTTTGGTGCTCCTTCATACAAATAGTACACCAGGAAGCAAACACATTCACCACAAACGCACGTCTTTTTTTCTTGATCTCTGCGGTGTTGAATTCTGTACTGTTACCGAATATGGTAGGCAATACTATATCGTAAGAAAATGTAGCATTGTTGCGCTTGTAGTAAGTAAAAAATATGACGACTGAGAATGCACAAAATAAACACAGTACGCTCATTCCTACTATGCGCATTTAATACTCCCTTAGTTGATCATGCTACGGGATAGCATATGTAGTGTGCATTGACTTTATAGTTTTCGCAACAGTTACTGCGGTACTCTCAGATTGGCTACAGGGTATTAATTATGCTTCATGTGCGACCTTAGGTATAGGAGTGATATAAAGTTCACGCCTTGCCTTATCAAAGGGATGGTATGTATCTCAGTATCATGGAATTAATATTATAAGGGGATAAAGTCGTCCCTTATGTATGGTAACACCCACAAGTAATCGAAGCCAGAATAAAGAGAAAATAAAGACAGCAGAAGTATAGAACCCGGTAGAAAGTAAGTTAAGGAACGTTTAGTTCCCCTTTTATAAAATTCACATTTGCTAACAGATGTACACCTCATCTGTTCTTGGAAAAGTAAGTTAAGGGGAAGCCTTCCGCTACCCCTTATAGGTATTTAAAAAGCAAACCTAACACCAAATTCTCCACCAACATAAGCCATGGAGAAGTTAGCAATAGCAGTATCCTTAGTACGGCCAGCAGGACTAGTATCATCTACAAGACGTTGAGCAGGAAGATCATCATAGACACCATCTCCAACAACACGATGGTAGAAGCCCCCAGCAAAAGCGGAGATTTCAGGAGAAAGCTGATAACTCAAGCCAGCCTTTAACCTATAAGCAAGCTTAGGAGTGATGTGACCATCAACAACGCCAACGAAGTTACCACCTAGACCAACACAAGCATAAGGAACAACACCTAAACCTTCACTAAGAAGATCATAACAAGCATTAACCATGACTGAAGTAGAAGAAACCGCCCTAATCTCAA
>NZ_JAHLEX010000047.1 GCF_023476575.1 Anaplasma phagocytophilum
TTTTGAAGAGCGTTGTGATTTACGCAATGAATTCTTCTTGAGAATAAAAATGTCTAAGTAGAGGTGTGTTTTGAGTGCCTTGAATATAGCAGAAGATATAATTAAACTTATAAAGTCTCGTGGAGTTGAGGGGGAAGTTGTATTAACTCAGCACGAGACTACCTCTGTTACCCAGCGTATGATGAGGCTCGAAGAAATGACTGCGAGCAGCGGACGTCATGTTGGAATACGTGTAATTGTGGGCAAGAAGTATTCATGTATTTCTTCGGATGATTTAGATAGGTCTGAGGAGCTAGTAGATGCTGCTATAAGGATGGCATACTTATCTCCTGAGGATCCGTTTATCTCTATAAGTGATCAAAAAGGAACATATACTAATACTGCTTCGGATCTTATGATCTTCGATGATTCTGTTATTGAGATGGATACTATATGTGACATTCTCCGGGAAATGGAAGGCGAAGCCCTGTCAGTGGATTCTAGAATAGTAAATTCTGAAGGAGCAAGTTTCTCGAGATCGTTGATGGAGACTGCGCTAATGACAACGAGGGGGTTTTGTGGTTCGTATAAGAAAACATATTTTTCTTCATCTATATCTGTAATAGCAGCATCGAATGATATGAAGATGGAGGTAGACTATAGCTTTGCGGTGAAGAGTAAATTTAGTAATTTAGAAAAGCCGAGAGTTTTAGGGAGGGAAGCTGCTAATAGGGCTCTGCGAAAGCTGAATGCTCGCGAGCTTCAAACATGTAAAATGCCAGTTTTATTTGAAAATAGGGCGGCATCTTCATTATTATCCAATTTTGCTTCAGCTATTAATGGGGCCTCTATTGCTGATAAAACGTCTTTTCTCCTCGATAAATTAGAAACTAATGTTTTTGGTAGTAATATCTATATTGTAGACGATCCTCTCATGTTATCAGGTATATCATCGCGCCCCTTTGATGGTGAGGGTATATTGTCTACAAAGCGTAACATAGTAGAAAGAGGCGTTCTCAAGAGTTGGATTTTAGATATGAGAACAGCGAAACAACTGACATTATCCACAACTGGTCATGCTGTAAGGAAAGAGAATGCATATGTTTCCCCTGGCGTAAGTAATTTTTACATACAGAGATCAGATACTACAGTGCAAGAATTAATGTCAGATATTAAGAGAGGTTTATATATCACAGATCTTTTCGGATTTGGAATAAATTTTGCTACAGGAGATTATAGTCAAGGGGCTTTTGGTTATATGATCGAGAATGGATATATAACCTATCCAGTTCATGGAATTACTGTAGCTGGTAATTTACTCGATATGTTTTCAAGTGCACAAGTAGCAAACGATTTGACTTTTCACCGATCAGTGAACTCTCCGACATTAATGTTCGACAACATCGTCATCTCTGGCTCTTCCTGAATTAACAAATTACCTGTTACAATAAATTAATCTCAAAATTAATCTCATGAACTTTCCATTTTTTATTTTCCATAATATATATTATGTGCTATTTATATAGTAGATAGTAGTAATATGAACGAGAATGCTACCACATGTGTTTATACTGAAAGCTGTAGAGTCAAGACTGGTAGGACGAACACGACAAACCTTGTATTTAATACCTACTACCTCATTTCTTCTACAGGTGTGATAGAAAAAATATCCAGGCCAGCTGCTATAACATGGGATACAGCTATTGCTATATAAATACGCGACGAAGTGGTATGTAGATCACCCTCTACTATGAATCTCATACTAGGATCACTGTTACCACAACCCCAAAGTGCATGAAACTCCTCCGCTACTTCTATAAGGTAAAATGCTATTGTATGAGGCTCATAATTCTCAGCTGCCGTTTTGATTACGCTTGGCCATCTTGACAATAGCCTTAGTAAAGAAAGTTCTTGCCCTGTAATTACACACGAAAAATCTATTTTCTCTATTGCTAATAACTCAGGACAACGCCGCACTATAGAACGTATTCTAGCGTACGCATATTGGATATAGAATATCTGGCTATCTTTTGATTCTTCTCGAGCTTTGGCAAAATCAAAATCTAGTACCACGTCATTCCGGCGTGTAAGCATCATGAATCTAGCAACATCTCTCCCCACTTCATCAATTACATCTCGAACTGTTAAGAACTCCCCTTTTCTTTTCGACATTTTGACAGGCGTGCCATTCTCTAAGAAATTTACCAAATTATAAAGCTTAATATCTATAGATGCCTTGCCGTTACTTAAAGCTGCAACTGCAGCCTTAAGTCGCGAAACATAGCCTTTATGATCGAACCCCAATGTCATTATCATGGAGTCAAATCCTCGGGAAATCTTGTGAAAATGGTATGCAATATCACTGGCAAAATACGACCAAGTACCATCTTCCTTTTGCAAAGCTCTATCGGAATCATCTCCAAATTCCGTCGACTTAAACAGCATCTGCATACGAGGCTGCCATTCGCTTGACTCATCTTCCCTCTTAGGTCTTTCGAGCACTCCCTCATATATAATACCGCGCTCACTCAGGTACTTTACACATTCCTCGATAACATTACAGTTCTGTAAGTCACTTTCTAAAACAAATACATCATGTTCAACTCCCAAAAGAGCTAAATCTTCTTTGATTAAGTTAAGCATCCTGTTAAGAGTAAAACTCCTAATTATCTCATCTTTATCACTAGCGTTTAGTAGATCGGAGCCGTATTTCTCAACCAAATCATGCGCTATGGGCTTTAGATATTCACCGGGATATAAACCTGCACCTACGGTGATTTTTTCCCCCAATGCTTCTTTATATCTAAGAAAAACCGAAGAGACTAACGTCTTTATTTGAGACCCGGCATCATTTACGTAATACTCTTTTGTGACATTATAACCTACCCACTTAAGGAGATTAGACAAAACATCACCAAAAACTGCACCCCTAGCATGACCTATATGTAGAGGCCCTGTAGGATTCGCTGAAACGAATTCTATATTAACTTTTTTATTATGGCCTAAATTTGCACGTCCATATTCTTTGCCCAGCTTGTTTATATTCCTTACAACACCATGCCAGACGCTGTTTACACAGTGAAAGTTTATGAATCCTGGAGCAACAACATTTATACTTTCTATACCTTCTATGTTTTCAAATGCGTTGCATAAAGTACTTGCCAGATCCATGGGATTTTTCTTATCAAATTTTCCAAGAATTAGTGCTGCATTTGTATATAAATCCCCATGTTTATGCTGTGCCGGAGGGCCAACTATAATCCTTTTAAATAATGACTCAGGAATGCAGTCTCCTTCCCATGTAGCCCGAATTCTCTCTTCTATCACACTCCGGAAAAAGCCAAAGATATCCACTACTTCACCATCTAATAACATGCTATTTACTCCAACAACTGCACCTTCTGTATATGTGGATTTCCCATTTTATAGAAATAAATGTATATAGACGTACCATCTCCAGTTTTAGATTACATCTAAGAGTAATGTACTATCACTTTTTCATAATATAACATTTTGGCAAATAAATCCATGCCACATAATTACTTTCGTTTGAAAAATCCGAAGCGAATTAATGTTTTATTTTATTACTATCCAAGCACCTATCGCGGATACTCATAACTCCCGACAGACATCCTCAACTCTGAGTATTATCTATATTAGTCCGTCTTTTCTAAAGGTACATATCTCTTTCCATGTTAACACAGATTAAAAAATACTAGCAGTCGCGGTAATATCTTTTTTTTCCTTAAAACACATTACCTGCTTGTAACTACAAAGAGCAAATCACCAAATGCGTCTAAATTACAAGAGCAGATGGTGGGCCTGGGAAGAGTCGAACCTCCGACCTCACGCTTATCAGGCGTGCGCTCTAACCACTGAGCTACAGACCCTGACTACGATAACGAAGACACGCTATTTTGAAGCACATCCACAAAAACCCTGCCTTCTGCCTTACGTCTAAAGAACACAACTCCAGCGACCTTGGAAAATATAGTGTGATCTCGACCCATTCCCACATTCTTTCCCGGATGATATCTTGTACCGCGCTGCCTTATAATGATATTCCCAGGTACCACCAATTCACTACCAAACTTCTTAACTCCAAGCCTTCTACCTCTCGAGTCCCTACCATTACAAGAACTACCACCAGATTTTTTAGTAGCCACAGCCTACCTCACCTCTACTATACGCAAAACGGTCATACTTTGTCTATGCCCATTCTTCCGCCTATAATTCTTACGACGCCGCTTTTTAAACACTATAATCTTATCAGAGCGATAGTGAGCCACAACTTCAGCAGAAACAGACCCAGAGCTAGACGAGAAGCTCACACTGCCATCACTGAATGTAGCAAGGCTCCTAAGCGGAACCTTCTCACCAATTTCCGCCTTCAACAGCTCTACCTTGATGACGTCTTGTTCCTTGACTTTATATTGTTTACCACCAGTTTCAACCACGGCGAACATACACAGAGCTCCAGATCGACATATCACAAACACCTAGATTCTGCTTTACATAAATGGAGGTGTCAATAAAATTCTAGCGTACTTAATGCAGCCCGCATGGTGCGCATTGTGCTGCAACATAAATCTCTGTAATATATAGCATACTTTGCCGCACTATGACTTGATAGATATTCCTGCTTATGCTAAATGAAATTCCCCCTACTCACACACCAGGATTATCTCAGCATAGATTATAGATAGCTAAACTGTGAGAACTGGTAAAGGATACAGTTACTTTTACGATGAGAATGTCATATCTGTTAGTTAACCTAAATAAATATGTTCATAAACACAGTAGTGGGTATTCGAGATTTAGCGGCAATATTACCATCACTGAATGTAGAGTAATCATCTTCTAGAAACGTAGAATTCCTCTTATGCAATGAGAGGATTTACGTACAAGTACAAAAACTGGCGGCTGCACGATATCTTTACTTTTTGGGAAATATTGTTTACACTGACACCCACTCAGTATATCGAGAGTTGCGTGTGCTATATTCCAGGTCTGTTGCCAAAATAAACGGTGTCTCTGCTCGTCAGATACTTGATAGCAGGGGGCGTCCTACTGTTGAAGCAGTTGTATCATTATCGGATGGAGCCCTCGGGGTTGTCTCGGTTCCTTCAGGCGCTTCAGTAGGGAAAAATGAGGCCTTAGAGCTCCGCGACAAGGATATGAGTAAGTATGGGGGGCATGGCGTAACGAAGGCTATTGAGAATGTTAACTCTATAATAGCACCGCGATTGCTAAACATGGATCCCTTTAACCAAAAAGCTTTAGATGATCTCTTGATAGAGCTTGATGGAACAGATAGCAAGTCCAAGCTCGGTGCGAATGCGACGCTTGCTGTCTCCGTTGCTACAGCTAAAGCAGCAGCTGCTAATCTTAGAATTCCACTTTACAGGTATTTAGGTGGGGTTACCTCCAGAGAGATGCCGGTGCCATTAGTAAACGTCATAAACGGTGGCTTGCATGCAGATAATGGACTGGATTTTCAAGAATTTATGATCATGCCTATAGGAGCCTCTACTTTTTCCGATGCTCTTAGAATGTGCGCTGAGGTGTTCTTATCGCTCAAAGAAATATTAAAAAGTAATAAGCTTAGTACGAATACTGGCGATGAAGGTGGTTTTGCGCCTAATCTTGAGAGTAATGATAGAGTATTCTGTATACTGCTGGAGGCTATTGAAAAGGCTGGCTATAAACCCTCTATAGATTTTGCTCTTGCTCTGGATGTTGCTGCTTCTACATTCTATGACGGCAAAATTTACAGATTTTCTGGCTCAAGCATGAGTAGTGCAGAGATGGTGTCGTACTATGAAGAGCTTGTAAAAAAGTACCCTATAGTCTCTATGGAAGATGGCATTGCTGAAGATGATCTTGATGGGTGGGAAGAATTGACTGTGCGCTTGGGTAAGAAAGTGCAATTAGTTGGCGATGATCTGTTTGTCACTAATCCTCGCTTGATTAAGGACTTTTCTGAGAGGGGTCTTGCAAATGCCGTACTTATTAAGCCTAATCAGATTGGTACTCTGTCAGAAACGATAGAAGCTATTAGGCTTGCTTCTATGTCTAACTTTAATTCCATTGTTTCTCACAGATCTGGTGATACAGAAGATCCGTTTATTGCTCATATTGCTGTAGCTCTGAACTGTGGTCAAATTAAGACTGGTTCTATGTCTCGGTCTGAACGTATGGCTAAATACAATGAATTGTTAAGAATTGAAGAAGATCTATGTGGTACTGCCGTACTTCGTGCCGTTAAGTTAGGACGACATTAGCTTTATGAGTTTTATTGACGAAGCCAAGGTTTTTGTTAAGGGCGGCAATGGTGGACATGGCTGCGTAAGTTTCCGTAGAGAAAAATATATTGAGTTTGGCGGCCCGGATGGTGGCAATGGGGGGGATGGCGGTTCTGTAGTCTTAGAGGCTAGTGGCGCTGTTAATACTCTGCTTTTTTTTCGCTATCATCAGCACTTGCGTGCTGAAAATGGTAAAAATGGCTCCGGAAAAAAGAAATCTGGAGCTTCAGGCCGCGATCTTGTTGTAAAAGTCCCTCTTGGAACTCAGGTATTTGATAGCCCTGGCGGGAGTTTAATTGCTGATCTTTCTACTGCTGGGCAAAGGTATGTTGTTGCCTCTGGAGGGAAAGGCGGAATGGGAAACGCGCAGTACAAGAGTTCTACTAACAGGGCTCCTGTATACTATACTTTAGGTGCTATAGAAGAAGAGTTTCCTGTTTTCTTGCAGATGAAAGTGCTCTCTGACATAGGGATAATAGGAATGCCAAATGCAGGGAAATCGAGTTTGCTCTCTAGATGCACTATGTCTAAAACGAAAGTTGCCGATTATCCCTTCACTACCTTGGAGCCGCATCTGGGTGTCGCTAGAATCAACGAGTATGACCTTATTTTCGCTGATATTCCTGGATTGATAGAAAATGCTAATGAAGGTGCCGGTCTAGGGCATAAGTTTTTAAAGCACATAGAAAGATGCTCTTTGCTCTTGCATCTCATAGATTGCTCTACTGAAGATATAGTAAGCTCGTATAAATTGGTATCACGCGAGTTGGCTATATATAGTAAAGAGCTATCTGAAAAGCGTGAGGTGATAGTACTTAATAAATGCGACATGATCACTGAGGAAGAAATAACCCAGAAAAAGCATTTATTAGAGGATTATAGCAATAAAACAGTTGTTACTCTTTCCTTGCATGATCCTCTGAGCCCCTTGCTCGTAATGTTGTATGAGATGTTAAAAAAAGATGATGCAGAAGAAGAATCAAAGAAATTTGATCCTTTTTTACACGTTGGCTATAACAAGAAAAAGGCATCTAAGATATAACTTTGGCGCAAGCGTATACCATTAACTCTCGATAAGAGCCGTTCTAAGTTTAGTTCACACTTCTCTAATATATATCTTAAGCACAATGCACGCAATTTACTCCTCTATACTAGGGGATTTAGAATGTGATTAATAGGATATTGAATGTTACTTCTGATAGGATTGTTCTCAGTTTCGCTTATAAGATGTATGTTTATTATACAGCAACTATGTATACCACTAAATTCCTCTGTACAAAAAAAATTAGAAGAAGTAGCACAGAACAATAACATAGAAAGAGGAGTTCTCTGGTTAGCTCGCATAATATGAACTATTCCTTTAGCATATATATTAGTAATGATGCTGTGGTAGCTTATTAGAAATCAGTGACAATCCTAACAAGTGGTGTAGGATAAATAGTTGGAAATAACTTAACTTTTATTCTATGGATCACTTAGAAGAAAAGGTGCAGCTCCGAAAGGAATATAGAAAATTGAGAAAAGAAGTTATTACTGTTGATGCTGCTGCGCAAATGTTATTGCAAAATAGCATCAGAATATTAAGTTTTAGGAACAACGACATAGTCTCAGGGTATATTCCAATTGACGGCGAAATAGATGTTCTGCCTTTGATGAATTTTATAAGCAAAACGTCTGTTGTTCTTGTACCTGAAGTGAAAAAAGATTCTAGAATGCTCACATTTAGAAGATGGTTCAGCGGTATTAATGAATTGGGCGAGGAGCTCAAACCCAATATTCTTTTGATACCCCTCGTAGCATTTGATAGACGTCTATATAGACTCGGATTTGGCGGTGGATACTACGATTATACGATAGAACATTTAAAAAGGAGAGGTCAATGCAAGTGCATTGGCATTGCATATGACTTACAGCTCTGTGCAAATCTTCCAGTTTGCGAGCACGACCAAAAGTTGGACTTAGTTATAACCGAAAAAGGTATATATTCCTGACATTTTCCTACATTGTGTATACCTTGTATTCAGGTATGACTGATGTTTCTTTTTACAACTACACTCTATCAGAGTACCCTGGGGAATCTGAAACGTCACTATAGCTCGTACTCCAACAAGATCAAAAGCTAAATTCTCTCTGCCTTGATCCAGATACCGTCCTTGCGGTTTTTTCTACCTCATCAGCAAAAAACCTTCCTTATAGGAGCCAGAACACTCAAGATAGCAATCATATCTATACTAAAGATTTTAATAATAAGCTAAAGCTCTACATAAGTTCATGGGCATTTTTAGCGCTTTTGTTGCCACTTATTTCCCTTAGGTGAGCATTTATTTGCACTGTTTTCATAGAATTTAAAACTTTCGTGTTTCCATGTGCAAATCCCCAGTTTATGAGCGTGATGGGTAGTAACAGCGTTATAACTTGAGCATCGTTCCATATACATGACTATCCATATTTTGTGAAGGGGAATCTGCGTTTTTCAATACCTTATTATTGCAGCAACACGCTTAGAGCGCTTTGACATGCTTCGCATAATGCGTATTTAATCCAACATAACAAGTATCATCTATACTTTTCCTAAGCTGTGGTTATAGGATATACGCATGCATTACGCGGGCTGGGTCAAAAAAAATAAAGCTCTAAAATCCCTCTCCCCCGTATACAAGAGAATACCCTTTGAAAAGCACAGTATATTACAGAAGCACACTAATAAGTGATCTTTATACCAGTATCCGTTTTTCAATTAACAAATATTAAAGAGTACTACAGTAAATTCCCAAAACGTAACTTGTCGCTGTATATAATGCATTTTAAAGATAATATA
>NZ_JAHLEX010000048.1 GCF_023476575.1 Anaplasma phagocytophilum
CTTCTTGTTTTGCATTGCTGAGTTTTAAGCCATACTCCATACCATACGTCTCACTCTCCTAGAG
Organism: Anaplasma phagocytophilum; assembly: GCF_023476575.1. GTDB lineage: Bacteria > Pseudomonadota > Alphaproteobacteria > Rickettsiales > Anaplasmataceae > Anaplasma > Anaplasma phagocytophilum_A. Next base: position 65 of record NZ_JAHLEX010000048.1, read on the forward strand.
CACCTGGAACAGCTTCTAGATAACACCATAATATATTTCTGCACATTTGTATGTGTTATCAAGAGTGCTCCCAGAGTGTGCTCTCTTGCTGTAAGTATACTCTCAACAATAAAACATTGCTCAGGACATCCTTTTACGGTTCGGTTAAAGCACGGTCCATATTGCAGAAATGCGTATGAGCTTCATGGATTTCCTATTACACGAGGCAATAAATCGATATTAAGTTCTTCTCTTTCCATGACCAAGGTTATATTAAAAAGTACGGTTCCTGGTGTATGATTTCGGATACGTATGTTTCGCACGGTAACATCTGGATTAATGCTCAAAGTTTGAAGCCCGGCAGCTTCGAGTAAGAAGGATTGTTGCTCCTCATGTACTGGTGGTTCGGTAGGCATCATGTACCCTGCAGCTTCATTAGGATGACTTGGGCTGCTTGTGGATATACCATGAAATAGTTGAAAGGAAGGGCGGCGTTGGCTAATAGGTGAGCGTGCGGGCACAGGTGGGACAGATGCAGATAGCTTATTATGCGCCGTAGACCTTCTATTAGGCATTTCTCCAGGCAATAATGATAATGATTTTGCATTCCAGATATTGGGTGTTGGATTCCTTTCCGGATCTAAGATATCAGAAGTTCTCATTGAACATATATAAGCTTTATTTAAACACTTAGAAGTGAGTGGCAGGGAAGAGCACTCGGCATTAACACTACTAAGTATTTTATCTATACTGTTAAGAGTAGATAGAATTTTCGTCCCAATTCCTTGGCGCAGTCCGGAGGGACAGTTTACAAAATCAACAATATCCACTAATGCCGCATCAGCAATTGAGATACAACGCTGTATGAGGTCATCAAAGCGTTTGGAAGCTTTGTGTTTAATTGCTTTGCATTCTGAGCGGTATAACTCCTTTGCGGCTTCCATATAAAAAAGTGTTTCAAGACTGTAAACTGCGGTATAGTGACCGTTGGCTTTTAGAGCTTCCGAAATTGCAGGAGAGCATTCTGTATCTCCGTAGGTGTATCCTACCAATGTGCTTAACATCATGCATGGGGTGTCGCATACGACATATTTGATGTGTCTAGCACGACCTTTTCGGAGATCTTTTTTTACATTGGTTCGGAACATGTTGATGGAGTGGTTGATAGCTGTGGTTACGGTGTACTTAACCAGCTCCTTATATTCTAGGCTATCTTGTGCGTCTACAACACCTGATAGTGCTGAAAAAATACTTGCCATTGTAGTAAATTTAGTACTAACCACACTCGCAGCATTAGCAATGTCTAACAAAACATAAGCTGTAAATGACAAGGCTCTTTGAAGTGCAGCAGCAGCAGTAGTAGTGTCAGCATTTGTATCGGCTTTTTGTTTGCGTTTGGGAACTTTTTCTTCCCCCAATACGCATATGCAGTTACATGTTGTTACTATACCTTCCTCGAGCTTTTTAATTACCGCTTCTCTGCAAGACTGCTTTTTCAACTCTGTACTCAGTAATTGCATAAGGTGAGTAAGTATAGAGAAAAGAGCATTCCTACACTTTATCCGATTCTTTGTATTCGAAGCTCCGCGTTTATGGATAGATTTAGTATTAACACAAGCGACAGAGTTGACAGTAGCTTCCAAAAGATCCAGCTGTAATAAGTCAGTATCCAGTGAGGGGTCCCTTATTTCTTGCTGTAAAGCCTCGAAGTTTAGAGATAAATTCTGTATTAACCCTTCAAGATCAGCGGGGCCATATCCGTGTAATGCTGAGCGCGATGCTCTGGCTATTATCATTCCTGGAGTTAGAGAAGCAGCGGAATTTGCTCCGTCTAAGTTAAGAGTTAAAGAAGAGGCATCACTAGCACTAGAAGCTCTTGCTCCTAGGGGTTCTAGGTGGTCGCCTTCTAGTGTATGTCCTGCTGCTTTCAGATCTTCAGGTAGTGTACTACCATCCCTTTTTCTGCAAATCTGAAAACATTGTGCAAAAGCGTTTCTGATCCTCCTCCAGTACCCACTATTACTATCGCTTTTTTGAGGAGTATCACGCTCCTCTGTGTATACCGGAGGTAAATTTTCTAAGTTGCAGCTAAAGTTGGAAACACTGGAAATGAGAGAACTAGGAACACACTCAGTACCACAAACAGATGCTCTACTTCTCTGTGTATATGTGAGGCTACTTTTGGAGTTATGAGGTATACGTGATGAACATCTTGTGCTACTACCTGCTATTTGGGTACTAGCAGTTGCCTTATAACTCCTGATGGATTGGGTTTTACCATGTCCTTCGGTGGTGATCTTGTCACTTTGAGAAGAGCCTGTCGAGCCAGGTCTGACAGAGTTCCTGTTGGCTCTGAAGCTTTTGGTATACTTTGTAACGCTAGGCACACCCAGATTCTTGAAATCTGCATCAGTAATTACAGGACCGTCTCTTGTGCTGTGAGCTTTAGGACTTTTCCGCCTTACAACAGGATTATCACTAGGTTGATCGATATGTGTAGTAGCATCAGGACCGCTAGGTTTTACATTTTCTACATTTCCCGCACTCGTATCAGCGGCATGTGCTTTAGGATTGTCTCCTGCGGTGTAAGTTGTGGTAGTGGATACAGAATTGATTTGTTGATTATCATCGACAGAGTCGGTATCTGTGCCAGAATTATCATGCGCTATAACTGCATAATTAGTTTCAGTATTTTCTCCTTCGTTTATAGCAGCATGTTGTTCAGTAGTAGTCTTAGGCTCATTGTTGTGCATATTTTCCTCAGCTCATCTTTTGATGAAGGGTAGAAGCTTCAAGCTTTACAGTGCGACATAAATAGCCAGTTTGGCATTCACGTAGTAGTTGAGAAGTGTAACTTCCCAACAGTCTGCACACATTATACGCTAAGGCATCTACCCACTTTATTTCTGCCAATTCTTCCCAACAGGAACTCTTCAATGAAAGTTGGAAAGCTGTTAAAAAAAAAGTTGTGTAAAAGAACTTGAAACCGTAAGCTGAATACTGGTCAACGTAACACAATATCCCCTATTCAACGCCATTTTCACACACTGCAACTCTACTATAAACTACTTACATATCTCTTAGCAAAGCTGTAGGATAAATCAAAAAACTTCCTTTTATCCTGCAAAGAATAACTTTTTTATTGTCAGTATTATAGTGCGTTAACTCAACTAAGAATGAAGCTGTGCCATGACAATCCACATGAATTATGATTCCCTAACAGGAGCATTGTTGTATAACTTTTTGTGTCTTTTTAAGAAAAAAACACAAAATCTGCACATATGAGGTGGTATTCACTATAAACAGGGGAGGTCGCTATATACTCTTTGCTTACAAGTTGTATACTGAACGTGCATTTTGATAAGATTAAAGTGTACTCTACGAAGGCCTAATTTATACAAAAATCAGAGAGTTAAAAAGCGTACAGACGATGTGCTTACAGCGTAAAAGCTGAGCTTTTCTTAGAAACCTTAATGAATGTGCGATGATTTATAAGAAATCTGGAAAGTATAGTTGTTATGCAACAGTGTGAGCATTCTATTTTCTTTCTATGCATTTCTCTTACGCGTAAAAAGGACGTCTATCATCCATACACAGGTGTTATAATCAGGGAGTAAGAGATAAGAGAAATATCTGCTGTGAGCATGCTGAATGTGCTACATATTTTCAAGAGCGATTGGCAAACTTTGGGGAGAAAAAAATGGCAAAGGTCACAAAAAAGGTTATGTCCAGATTCTTACATCAGCACATTAGGTAAAAGAGTGCTGTGATGATCTGCGTAGCATACGTCATCATCCTCATTGTAGTGCTATCGTAAGCAGACTTATGCGTGAGAGTTATAACACGGCATAAGGGAGGACCATAATGTAATTTAAAGCCCTTCCTTACTGCTGTAGGCTGCGCTAGAAACTGGACAGTTAGGTCCTTTGCCAGCGGATTTATTTATATGTACTCAAGTGTTTAATGCATCTTGAGGAAGAAGTGGATATTGCCGTACCTGGTAAAATTTCACTTTCAGTATCCTGTATACGTATAGCTATTTCTCCTGACGTACTTGTCTCATTTTCCCGAAGACGCTCGTCTATGCAATACTTGCTTGATTGTGTGTCATGTGCACCAAGATCATCATCTATAGATTTTCTTGCAGAAAAATCTATACCTAAAGCGCTAGAAGTTGCATGATCAGTTAATGTTCCTCGTATTGAGACCCCAGCAGCACTATTTGAGCTGCCTTCAGAAGTGTGTTCTTGTACGTGTAGGGCATTAGATTGTGGACAAAAATTCTTTTTTCTTGAATTCTCAGCAGCCTTTAATGAAAGCATTACGGGGATTTTCTTTAATGTTTTTAGTGATAAGTGTGATGTACTAGGTTTATCACTTTTTTCTTTATATAAAGTACTTTTTTTCAGCGTTTTCGAATCACTAGCATGGCTGGATGAGGACATAACGCTTCTTGGAATTTTGTCATACGGTGCGTGCTTGCTTGATGCTTTTGCAAAGTAGAAAAAATTAAGATTTTCCAGTGCAGATGTTACTGTTTTTCTTAACTCGCTGTACTGGGAGTGTGGATAAGATCGTAGTATCCAACGAGAATAGCCGTTGTCTAGTAACTTGTCAGCGCTCTCTAGGTTATTCTGGATTCCTTCTGTAACTAGTCGTCGAGACTCTCTGCCGTACTTGCTAATTTTGCTGAAAATAAATGCGTTCCCTACTACAGTACGTAGCCTATTCATATAAACTGGGCAGGGATGGAAAGCGTCGTATATGCTGTCAAAATAATAGCTGTGCTCAAGATTTTTATCGTTCATAAGGGTTTTAACCAGGTTCCAACAGTGGAAGATATCAAGTTTAATCAGTGCCATGCTTGACGGTATTAAAGTATTCTTCAAAGCTCTCCCAGATAGCTTGTTTAAACTCTTGGTAAGTAGAGTATGCGCAGTGTTTAACAGGTCAATGTCATGGTGAAATGAGTGTTTAAAGGAAGGTAAGGGTTTACTGTTTAATATAGCAGAAGATACATTACCTATTCTTAAGGCTAAATGCTGTGCCAGCTGTGTTCTATGTTCATGAAGAGAGTCTTTATTAAGAATTCCAGCAATGCACGAAGCTACCTGCAGATCCCTCTCTATCTCAGCATGATCTGATACTTGTACAGTTTGTGAAAGTATCAGGGCTGCATTATTAAAGGAAAACATGTGTTTTGTGAGAGAGCTATCGTATGTGTGTACTACATCTTCTACCGGTGAAAGAGTTCTTTCAATTTGCTTGTGTATGAGGTGAATTGCATACGATATTAAAGTGATTCCATTATCGATGGAACTACGTATTTCACATTTGCCAGGAGGCAGGAGGCTGACATTTTCACACAGATGCACAAGAGCATTACAGCATTGAGTTAATACTACCTTGTAGTCAAATGATACAGCCATATTACGACTATAATAGAATAGATGTATTTTATTAAGAACATTTTCTAATTCATGTAATGCTTTTTCGTTACCACTCTCTCCATCATAAGATGATGCAGAGTTTGCTAGGAGTCTTGCGCTACTACTCAGCAGACGAAAAAGTGAAGACTTTGCTTGGACAGAAGAGTTATTTAACGACTTACTGTAACGCGCTATCCCTCGCTTTAGCTCACATTGATATGGTTCCTGGTTACTATGTGGAGAGAAGCTATATTGAACATCTTGAGATTCTTGATCGGTACCTGGTCCGGCACCGCGTACGTTATTATGCATAAGGGTTTCCTTTAAAATTTACTACGAGTAATAATGATAAGAGTACTAAGTAGAGTGGTATCTCAGCTGTATAAGCGTGATAGTTTAGAGAAGTAATACCAGGCACAATTTCTGTTTTATCCGAGACATTAGAGCAACATTGCAATAATCTAAACCTCATTGCTTTCCTCAATCATGGAAAAGTGGTGCATAGAAATGCAAAACGCAGATTCATACATCGCTATAGGCCTAAAATTCATATAGTATACAAGGTACATATTAACACAGATAGGTCAGGCAATATTCTTTGAAGCGATAGCTCTATTTGTGCTATCTTCATGAGTAACGTTATGCCCCATAATAGAAGTATCTGTTAACTGCCCTGTGACATGTTGAGGTATGTGTGAGATTACATCCCTTGCTTGTGGCGCAGCTTTATCTGTAGTTGCAGTTTTTTCTTCAGGAGTACTATTACTTTTATCCGATATATCGATATTTCCTTGTGAAATTTGAGTTTCTAGATCTTGTTTTGTGATGTCAATAACTGTCTCTCTTGAAGAAGACGATGAGGACTCGACATCTTCTCGTTCAAAAGAATCATCAAATACTACAAAAGGATCATTATCTATGTAAGAGGTGCGTCCCATAGTAAAAGCTGATATTCTGTCCCTTGCATTTTCGACAATTGCTCTGGCGCGTTCATTGTAATAAAAATCTTGTGTTTTTTCCGAGGATGAAGATGAGTGAATTCCACTTGATGCACAATCCTGTATAGCATATTGCACTGCATGAATAGTGTCTTCTTTGCTTTTCGAGGTTAATAGTTCGATTGCACTATCCAGCTCGACAAGTTTTTTCTGGAAAGTACTATAATGCTCTGAGGTACCTGCTTCAAGTAGGCTATCTGGAGTGTTTTTTTGCACTGCTACAACGTGATCACTAATAGAGTCTTGTGCCCGTGCTCGGGATTCTGGTTGCATAAACTGTGTGCCGCCGCGCAAAGCAAGACTAGAATTTTCCTTCTCATACATTTGCAGCACTTGCTTGTCGTGGGGATCTTTTTGTTCTTGATCATGCATGTGCCGGTATGTATTTTCTATGCTTATTTCTTTGGGGAGTTGACTAGTTTTAGCTAGAATACCGTGTTTACTAGTAAAAGGTTGGTGCTTAAACACATCTGTTGTCGCTACTGCTGTTTTTTTTCTGATGAGTGAGTTTCTTCTTAAGTGAAAGCGCACAGATTTTGAGCTACTGGACTTCTTGACATAATCGCTAAACATCCTCTGTAAGGCGGTAACCTTGAATGGTAAGCTATTCTTCTGCTCATCTTCAGGTTGTGTCCCCCCAGGAAATATTGGGACAGGGTGGGCAGCATAGCTGCTCAAGATGCCGTGTTTTGATTTTTCCAAGCATCGTTGTGCAGATATTGCGGCCTTATTCAGTAGGGTTAATATCTCTCCATGTTTATCATGATCAAGAACCCCGTTGCAGCGTCCCAAATGTTCACACACAACTTTTAACTGGGCAATTACAACGTGGGTTTGAGAGAATCCTTCTACATCATTATAGCACGAATTTATTGCCCAATTTAGGGATAGTCTAGTGTCACTCAATATGATCATAATTTTCCGCACGCTAAAATCGGCATTGTCGTGGAAATTAGAACACTTGTAGAAGATTTCTTCTATGAGCGACTTGCATTCAAACAGGTACGTTTGTACTAATTCAATATCGCTGACTTCGCATGCAGCCGGACCATCCAATGAAGCATAACGGTCTGCAGAGAGCATAAAGAGTTTAGAAGCCGTTATTGCTACTATGGAATTTGGTTGCCCAAGAGCTTGGCGAATAGAAGTATTAGCTTGATACGCTTGAAAGTTTGGAATAGCACCAGTCTCTATTGCTGCAGCTACGAGTTTTATGCCAAATTTTGCAATATATGCAACAATGAGCTTGTCATCGTCTGAAATGCCCCTTGTATTTACGAGGCGACTTAGAGAAGTAGCTGTGTTTATGCAGCTTAATAGGAATTCCTTTAGGTAATTCTGGCGCACGATGGTTGACTTAGCAACACTGTATGTCAACAGCCTCAATGTACTCTGCAAATTTGATAATGTGTTAAATATGTGTAGTTCTTCCAGCGGCTCTGGCAGTAATATGGCTGTGTTTTGAGTTGCATATACAATGTCTGATATATTACAGAGCGCTTTCGATATGGTAAAATGGTAATCCTCTGTCATAGTATCAGAAGAGGTGCTGTGAATCAGATGTAGCATAGCTGCGTGGCAATGCCTGACAATGGGTAATATCATTGTTTCTGTTTCTGTTTCTGTTTCTGTTTCTGGGGATTGGGCGCTATTGCTTAAGAGATCGTGTATTGCATCCAATTCATCATGACATTTTGTCCAGAGATTTTGTAGGCGTGCGGCTTGTGAGCTTTTAGACGTATCATCTGGAGCATCTTGCAGGTTTTGAGCAGTTTCAAGGAGCATGCTCTCACTGTTCTTATTTACATAGTTGCACAATCCCTGCACGTCTAAGATTTTTTCAGTAATAAGATTGCGATCTAGTGCTACAGGAGGTGAGGGAGCATAGATTAAGTTCCAATTTAAGGAATTACTTTCATCTAGATGTTGAGCAGGATGTCTTTCATCTAGCTGCTTTGGTTTGATACGTTCTTGAATCAATTTCCAACGTGATACGTTGCCTTCACCTAATTCTTGAGATGCCCCATTACGGGATAATCTATTAGGAAAGTACAAATAACGCCTTGGGTGCGATGCATTCTCTGGGCTTCGAGTGTTTTTTAATCCCAAAAAGTTCATAATCCACTTTTTCATGATATCTCCTAATAAATTAGGTAATAACATAAATTATGCTTATTTTTTAATATAATACTAGAAAAAATAATACAATCATGTTGATAGTATGAAATTTCGTGCGTGTTTTATAAGAGAGCATCAGAACTCAATGTATGTGGGAGCATGGTTTTTGTGATTTAAGAGTTGAATCTTGAGTATGGTAATAGTGTAAAAATACAAAAAATAACGCTTCTGAAAGTATGTTTTCTTTCAAACTTGGAATAACGGTCAAGGAGAGAAAATTCTTTAAGGGGTTTGCAATAATTGTGGATTATTTGATACATGAAATCCTTAAATAAAGTGGCTGCATTTGTTTATAGAGCCCAGTGTTATACAGTGTGTGTTAGCTTTTTACTTTAAGTCACGCATTAGAGCTGTTTGTT
>NZ_JAHLEX010000049.1 GCF_023476575.1 Anaplasma phagocytophilum
ATGGTATACCGCAAAAACCATATTCATGCCCACTTTAGTGCTGCTATAGTCGAACCATCAGCTATGACATAAAAAGAAAAAGCACGTAATACACCTTGGTAGGTCATCATTAGGCACACTATAATGTCCACACTAGTTTCCCCTACTTTTGTTTCCTGCATATATTGGCAACTACGCAATCATTTATCTTTAGAACTTGTGACATATGTAATTACCTTCCCCATCATGTGAAACTTTAAGAAGTTTATCACAACAAATTAGAATTGTTTTTAGCAATTGAGGGATATCAGTCATCAATTGACTGATCCATTAATAATGAGAGATAACACATCGAATGTAATCCCTGTTATTCTATTTGGCTGTTTGGTAGCATATATTGTCCTCAACATTCATTTTTTATATGAATCTCAAGTGAATGCATCATTTATCGCAGAGTCTATCTCCCATAACACTGCTAAATATAAACGCCTGCGCTGCTACCACCCATGCCATTACTTTCCTTATAACAATTACCCCAGCTAAAAAGCAAATCTCATACCAAACTCACCCCCAGCGTAACTCATTCTGAAATTAGCCATTGCAGTCTCCTTAGTACGTCCGTAAGGACTCACATCATCTATCAAGTACTCTACAGGAATGTCTGTATATTCGGTACTACCGAAAACCCGATGATAGAACCCTGCTGCAAAGATATCAATACCAGAAGAAAGCTTATAGCTTATACCAGCCTTGAACCTATAAGCTGGCTTTGTAGTAAGGTGTCCCTTAACAATGCCCACAAAATTACTACCTAATCCCATACATCCATAAGGAACTATAGATACTTCTTTACTTAAGAAATCGTAACACGCATTCACCATTACGGAGGTGGAAGAAATTTCACTAATATCTACCACTTCACCTCCTTCAATAGTATTTACCATTAATCCCGCAACTGCTATCTTTTCTTCTCGGCTTAGTGCTATTAGGTCTCTTGCCAATGCCTTTGCATTGTCGTTTCCCCGTGTGTTATCACCAGTTGTTGTTGGCCAGTTTCTGCTCTCACCTATCAGAGTTTCGCGTGCGAAGTCCCTAAAAGAATTTTGAATCATGTTGTAATGTTCCTTTTTGTCGCTGTTACCTCCTATATCTCCACATAACGCTGTGAGATTATTGGTATCTTTTAACCACGAAGTGTAGCTATTATACTTACCGTAGTTTTTACCTCCAGGAATACTGCGAGTCCTACAGATCTTGTCACCAATATCCGGACGAGTCTCCTCTAAGGCATTAGCGAAGCGTACAATATCTTCACCTTTTACTTTTGTCAAAGCTGATACAAGATCTTCGGTTTTTTCAGTGACTGCACTATGTCCTAACTCCTTCGCTAGTAGGTATATTGTATCAGATTCTTCTTCTTTTTTATTTCCAATATATCTTCCCTGGCTCTTAAAACGCTCATGAGAAACCTCAATTTCAATTCTTATGCTACCCATAGCATAACCAATACTATTTCCTACAGCTACAAGCATACTGTTTTTAAAGCCTATGCGCGGGTTTGGCATATTCCAGTCGAATCTACTAGCTTCTAGTATTATCTCCTCTTCTTTCCCAATGTACGGATACATTGCCTTAGTTTCACCGCTGCTTTCCTGTATAGTGAAATTTCTTATGTTACTAAATGCTGGACTATAATCCAGTCCTACATAGAAATACTGGGATTTCTCAACCTCAAAAGTACTTTTCTTCTCAGCACCTCTTGCTTGAGCTCCTTGACAAGTTATTAGCACAGCAAGAGACATCATTATGCTTCCTAAAAATAGGTTATTACAATTTTTAGCGCTCATATACCTAACTCCTAAAACTGGAGGGCCCTTACGTAAATCGTCCCATCCCCCTTTACTATTACATTAAAAGGCTAACCTTACACCGAACTCACCACCGGCATAACTCATGCTGAAATTAGCAACTGCGGTATTTTTTGTGCGCCCCTTTGGACTTTCATCATAAAATAAGCGCTTCACAGGAACATCCGCATACCTCCCATCACCTAAAACACGTTGATAAAACCCACCTGCAAAAACTGAAATTTCAGAAGAAATCTGACAGCCTATACCAGCTTTTAACTTATAAGCAAGTTTAGGAACGATATGTCTATCTACAATACCAACGAAATTACTGCCTACTCCGGCACATGCATAAGGAGCAATTCTTGACTCCTTTCCATAAAAATCATAACAAACATTCAGCATGACCGAGGTAGTAGAAATAGCCCTAATCTTTGTGACTTCACCCCCTTCAATAGTCTTTGAGAATAATCCAGCTACTATTGCTTTTTCTGCCATAGTGAGATTCTTGACTAAGTCTGCAGCTACAGCGTTCGCATTATCGTTTTCCTTACTATTAGTCCCACTGGATGTTGGCCAATTCCTAGTACCATCTCCTAGCGCTTTAGCCGCAAAGTCCTTAAAAACATGCGCCTTTAGGCTATTATAACCACTTGTTCCCCCGATATCTCCACATAGTGCAGTATTATTATCGCTTACCTTAAACCATGAGGTCTTCTCTGAATATCTAGCATAATTGTCATCGCCCTTGCCACTGCGCGTTCGACAAATCTTTTCTCCGATAGTGGGGCTAGTACTTTCTAGGGCTTTAGCAAAATTAACAATATCTTTCCCTTCAACTTTAGATAACGCTACAGCAAGCCTATCCTGTTGATTAGATGCTACACTATATGCAAGCTCTTTTGCGAGCAAATATACCGCACTGCCCTCCTTCTCTTTTTTTCCACTCTTACCCCTATCTTTTATCTTGAAGGACTCATAGCCAACTTCAACTTCAACTCTAGCTCTAGAAAAAGCATAACCTATACTGCTGCCTATAGCTAAAAGTGTATTGTCCTTAAAGCCTATAAGAGGATTTGGAGTATCCCAATCAAATTTATTGTATTCTATTGCAGGGCTCCTCCCATCATCAAAATACGGATATACCGCCGCAGTTTCACCACTACTTTCTATTATCTTAAAATCTCTTATCTTACTAAATGCCGGACTATAATCTAACCCTATGTAAAAATGACTAGACCTCCTAGCATCTGAAGAAGCTCCATAATCTTGATCTGCTTTAGCGGCATTGATAACAGTAACACCTACTATGAATGCCATTACTCCTGCTAAAAACAGATTACCATAACTTCTAACTCTCATGTACTTTACTCCTAAAACTAGGGCAGAGGCTCTACCTCCCCCCAGATCCAACAATCACCTTAAAAAGCAAACCTTACGCCAAATTCACCACCTACATAACTCATGCTGAATTTCGCAACAGCCGTTTCTTGTGTACGTCCTCGAGGACTAAGATCATAAGATAAGTGCTTTACCGGAAGATCTACATATTCTCCATCACCAACAACACGATGGTAAAACCCTCCCGCAAATGCTGAAACTTCAGGAGAGAACTTATAACTTAATCCAGCCTTTAACTTATAAGCTAACTTCGGAGTTACTTTTCCATCAACTACACTAACAAAGTTACTTCCAAGACCAATGCAGGTATACGGCATAATACCAAGCACCTCACTGAAAAGATCATAACAAGCGTTAAGCATGACAGACGTGGAAGAAATTGCTTTTATCTCTACAATCTCACTCCCCTCTATAGTCCTAGCTAATAACCCTGCCACTATGACTTTTGCTTCCCTATCAAGGCTACTTATATCCCCTGCTACAGTAGCTGATGCATCCGATGTATAAGGCTTCCCGTTACTATTACCACCGGTTAATTTTTCATCTCCATTATTGATCTTAGGCCACTTCTGCGCTCCTTGATCGCCTAAAGCCGCTGTAAAGCTCTGCTCCAACTTTCCGTCCTTTTTATCTTTACTATTGCAAGAACCTGCCTTACTGTCTTTGAGCCCATTGTTGCCCAAAAGATCTTTTCCTCTACTGCAAATTTGCTCATTAATCCAAGGATAAGCAATCTTCATAGTATTGGCAAAATTGACAATATCTTGTCCTTTCACTTTTGCAAGAGCGGCAGCAAGCGCGTCAGTTTTGTCGGCAACAACATTATATGCTAACTCCTTAGCGAGTAGATATATTGTATCGGATTCCTCGTCTCTTATACTCCTACCGTAGCGACTTTTGATCTTAAAACGCTCATAACCAACTTCAACTTCAAATCTGACAGCACCCATAGCATAGCCAATACTTCCTTCCATAGCTAGTAGCACGCTGTTCTTAAACCTAATTTGTGGATCAGGTCTACTCCAATCAAATCTACTGGTCTCTAATTTTACGCTCTTCCCATCCCTTAGGTATGGATATACTGCCTTGGTTTCTCCACTGCTTTCACTTATAGTAAAATCTCTTATCTTGCTAAACACCGGACTATAATCTAATCCTACATAGAAGTAATTAGATTCCCCTATATCGGAAATATTTCGTCCAGAATGTTCAGCTTGGACTTCTTGACTAGTCATTAGTACCGCAAAAGACAGCATTATACTTCCTAAAAACAGCTTCCTACAACTTCTAGCGCTCATATACCTAACTCCTAAAACTGAGGTCATGAAAATCGACCCATTCCCCTTCACCATCACTTTATAAATGCAAATCACACCACAAGTTTGGCTCAAACGTAATCAGTATTAAAATAGGCTATAGTAAAGCATTATAAATCAATCTTAAGCATCATAATTTCCAATAATACCTAACAAAAAGGTATATTGATCCCCTTTTTATGATAAGACGATAAGAATAATACTTGTAAGTTGAAAACTCCTGTTAATATAAGATATCTCATATCAATCATTACAACCTATTCAACAAAAATCACTGCTTTAGCCTATGCTAGTAGGAGAAATAACACCTAAAGCTTCTGAAAAATCGTAACAAGCATTACTTAAAAGATAGTAACAACCATTGACCAGCCTGAAATTGAAATGAGACGCGCATTTCCGCACTTTAATTTCTTAATTACTCATATAATAGTTTAGTTTATACCTATAACATACTTGATATATCATACTATTATAAGTAAGAAGATAGCATTACTACGATCCAATAGGCTTTTGCAGGGATTCTTGAAGTTTTTAGGATATTTGGTATTATACCGTCTAAATATCAGAAAAATAATGCTTTTTATATCCCGGACAAAACTGGAACTATTTTCCAATTTAATGGTATTTGAACTTCTTCAATGTAAGAACTTCTCCTACTGAAATTCTGTTTGTTGCACAACATTTGGAAAACTTCTTAGAAATTACATATATATAACAAAACTCCCTTCTTACCTAAAGAGAGAATACATATCCTTCAAGCTTGAAGGCCGCAAAATTCATTCAAAGAGAGTAACAACAACCCTATCCAGCTTAGCTAAAGACCTAAGCCAAACTCGCGAAAATTTGAATATGAAGACAAACCAACCCCGTAAGCAATGCAGCGATACTTGCAAAGGATCAAAATGTCACATATAACCAAATGGGCTCATGCCCACAGAGGCCAAGAAACAATAAGACTTCTGACCCACGTCCAATTCTACTACAAAGCACTTGAGATCTACACTGCAACTCAGTAATTTTTCTTAAATCCCTAATACCAAATACTAGCTTAAGTACGAACAAGCCTCCAAAATCCTCTCACATGCTTCAGATAACCTATCATCTGAAAGAGCATAAGAAATACGGAAAAAGTTAGGAGCTCCAAATGCAACACCAGGAACCACAGCCACCCTATGATTTAGCAAATGCTTTGCCATATCACTTCCGTCGTTTATCACACCCACTTTATGAGCATGTTTACCTATCGCATTACTGCATGATATGAACACATAAAAGGCTCCTTGTGGCACATCTGCCTGCAACACCCCTGCAGAAAGCACTGCATCGATAACCTTATCCCTTCTTCGCGCAAATGTCTTAATTCTAGCATCTAAAAAAGATTGATCACCATCCAGCGCGGCTATTGCAGCATACTGCGCTATGGAATTAGCATTGCTTGTACTCTGAGACTGTATCGTGGATACCGCTTTTATAACCTCTGCATTACCCAATATGTACCCTATCCGCCAGCCTGTCATGGAGTACGCCTTTGAAACCCCATTAACTATGTATACTCTATCATAAAGTGACGGTTCTACCTGCAGAATGCCGCAAAACTCAGCATCGTATACAAGCTTTGCATATATATCATCAGTAATAACTAAGACATGTTCGTGCTGTTTTAAAACCTCTGCTATACCAACTAGCTCCTCTCTACTATATACTGCACCAGTAGGGTTAGATGGAGAGTTAATAATGAGACACTTAGTCTTCGGCGTTATTGCCCCATGAAGTAATTCTGGAGTCAATTTCAAAGAGTCACCACAATTTAAAATAACTGGAACGCCACCTGCTATTTTTACCATGTCTGGATACGAAACCCAATATGGCGCAGGA
This sequence comes from Anaplasma phagocytophilum, assembly GCF_023476575.1. Lineage (GTDB taxonomy): Bacteria > Pseudomonadota > Alphaproteobacteria > Rickettsiales > Anaplasmataceae > Anaplasma > Anaplasma phagocytophilum_A. The sequence continues at coordinate 6,419 of NZ_JAHLEX010000049.1, forward strand.
ATGATAACCTCATCCCCCTCGTTTATGGTAGCCATAAACAGGTTATATATACACTGCTTAGCCCCAGCTCCCGCTAATACCTGATTGGCTACGTAGTCTATACCATAGTCTCGACGCACACTGCGAATAATGGAATCTTTCAATTCTGGAATCCCCTCCACCGGAGTGTATTTGGTTTTCCCTGCATTAATTGCAGAAATTGCTGCATCCTTTACATGATCTGGAGTATCAAAGTCGGGTTCCCCTGCTCCTAGAGATATTATGTCAAGCCCCTGAGCCCTAAGTTCCAACGTAAGTCTAGAAAGCTCTAAGGTAGGTGACGGCTTGATACAATTCATCCTTTCGCTTAGCATATATATCCCCCATTAAAATGCATCACTCCTGATGCCACTATTCCGCCTAACTCGTTAACTCTAAATCAAAACACTTGCAATACCTAAAGAATTGCATACACCAAAATTGCGTGTGTAAATGGGCGTTATACCCTTACTATTTCACTTCTACAAGTTTTAAACTACCGTAGCAGTATTGGTACTACTTACACGCTGCTAATCTGAAATACAAATGTCTGCACAATACGTTCTATGTTCCAAAAAACACATTGTTGATCGAGTAATATTTTGTATACTGTTCCAAGTTTTTTTTGTGAGACGCCTTATGAATTTGGTAACAAAGCCGGCCATAGACTTCACTGCACGTGCCGTTATGTCTGATGGTAAGATGTGTGATCTTACGCTTAGTAAGCACGTCGCTGGAAAATATGCAGTATTGTTCTTCTACCCACGTGACTTTACATTTGTGTGTCCGACTGAGATACTGTCTCTGCATAGCAGAATACCTCAATTCAGTGAGCAAAACGCCGAAGTCATAGGTATCAGCACAGACTCCGAGTTCGCGCACTCTCATTGGCGTAATACACCTTTAGAAAAAGGTGGTATAGGAATGGTTAGCTTCCCTTTAGTAGCGGATGATTCTCATAGCATATCGGAAAGTTATGGTATGCTATTTGCAGGTAAGGTATCCCTGCGCGGCACCATTATTGTCGATGAAAATTTTGTCGTTCGTCATCAATCCATAAATGACCTCCCCATTGGAAGGAATGTTGATGAGTTCCTTAGAATAATAGATGCAATCGAGCATCACAAAAAGCATGGAGAGGTGTGTCCTGCGGGTTGGTCAAAAGGAAAGGTTGCTATGGAGGCTACTCAACAAGGGGTAGAGCACTACCTTCAATCTCATGTAGATAATCTGAGCTAATAGTAATGTCGGAAGTACAGCATTCTAATAAAGATGCAGTTAGAGTTCTAATTCTAGGTTCGGGGGCAGCAGGTTGTACTGCTGCCATCTATGCTGGCAGGGCTAATCTGAATCCCGTTTTGGTGACCGGAATGCAACCCGGTGGACAGTTAACTATTACCACTGATGTTGAGAATTATCCAGGCTTCTCGGCTATAGAAGGTCCTAAGCTAATGGAGTATATGCAGAAGCAAGCAGTCAAAAGCGGAGCTGCTTTGCTTACGGACGAAATAAGTGAGATAGATACTAGCGTTTATCCATTTAGATGCAGCAGTATGTTTGGAGAAACGCTGCATGCATACAGTATAATAGTTGCCACTGGTGCGCAAGCTAAGTGGTTAGGTCTCGAAAGCGAGGAAAATTTTAAGAGTAAGGGTGTTTCTGCATGTGCTACTTGTGACGGGGCCTTTTTTAAAGATGAGGTTGTTGCAGTAATCGGCGGAGGAAATACAGCTGTTGAGGAAGCACTGTATCTTACCAGAAGTTCTAAGAAGGTATTCCTAATTCATAGAAGGAATAAACTGCGTGCTGAAGCTGTAATGCAGCAAAGGTTGTTCAGTAACAGTAAGATTGAAGTTATCTGGAACAGCGTTGTGAAGGAAATTTTGGGTGATTCTGAGGGCAAAAAAGTAACCTCTTTACTTTTACAGTCTACAGTAGATGGTACAGAAAATTTACTAAATGTTGGGGGAGTGTTTGTTGCTATAGGGCACACACCTAACACACAGGTTTTGAAGAATATGCTAGGTACTAAGGTGAATCTTGATGATGAAGGTTATGTAATCACTATACCTGGTACTACTATCACTAGCTGTCCTGGCATATTTGCTGCTGGAGATGTATGCGATAAAGTATATCGTCAAGCTGTAGTGGCTGCAGGATCAGGATGCATGGCTGCATTGGATGCGGAAAAGTACCTGGCAGAGAAAGGCATCGAGTAGTAAGCTTGTGGTAACTGGTAATAGGATTTTACTGTCGTTTTGAGTAGTTGAAGGCCTTAGTAGCACCATTTTAGTTGCCTCCGCATTTTTGTTCAGGTGTTGAGGAGTAGGATGTGACGGCAAGTTAGTCAGATGTTTAGCTCACCACAAGATGTTACAGCTGTTTTATATAACTACTTTATAAGTTTTATCAGCCACCATTAGCGTGCTGGCGTCTTCTTTAGTGTTTTCATGCGGTATTGAATAGTAAGTTGCTGCAGCCAGCCATGAGATGTTATTTGCCGTTTTATATAAGGAAGCCTCAGTATTGAGATTCTGCATTAGCGTGCTAAATG
>NZ_JAHLEX010000005.1 GCF_023476575.1 Anaplasma phagocytophilum
TTCATACTAACCACACTTCTCTCCATCACCATTCTCTCTTACATCTCAAAAACTTTCATCCCTTAAATGATTGGTATGGCCTTTCTCCTATCGAAGCTGCTTCTTACAGCATTGATCAGCATAATCAGGTGTAGTATTTGAGGGAGAATATTTGATTTAATGTGCGTGGTAGAATAGTAGGGCGATCCATGAAATTGTACCGCGCCATTTTGCTTGAGCGTTTTATAATAATTTTGACTACTACGGTTGTGTTGAGTAATAATTGCCGTATTGCATGTAGCCTCTAGGGGGTGGAGTTGTGTCTACTGTGTTGATGTTTCCCGGACAGGGTTCACAGTTTGTTGGTATGGGAGAAGAGGTATACGAGAACTTTGCTGTAGCTCGGGAAGTGTTTCACGAAGTTGATGAAACCCTTGGTCGTAATTTGTCTAATATTATCTTCAATGGCCCAGAAGAGGTTCTGACCTTAACTTGTAATGCACAATTGGCACTTATGACTGTTTCCATAGCGGTGGTACGTGCAGTGGAACATGTTGTTGGCATGCCTTTGGATAGGTATGCTAGGTATGTTATAGGACACTCTGTTGGTGAGTACGCGGCGCTGTGTGCTGCAGGTGTTATTGATTTGCCTACTGCAGTTAAGCTTCTTGACGTTCGTAGCAGGGCTATGAGCAGGGCTTCAGAAATGTGTCAAGGGGGCATGTCTGCGCTTATAGGTGGTTGTGTGAAGGATGTTGAGGCTGTTGTGCGGGCTGCTTCCAAATTTGGTGTGTGTGAAATAGCAAATGACAACTGTGATGGGCAAATAGTAGTCAGTGGCACAAATGAAGCCCTTGAAGCGTTGCCAGAGCTTGTTGTGGGGACTGCTATAAGGCGTGTAATAAGGCTGCGTGTGAGCGGTCCGTTCCATTCTTCTCTTATGCATCCTGCATATGAAGATCTCAGGAGTTTTGTAAGTACGTTGGAGCTCAAAGCACCGAAGATTGGTATAGTTTATAATGTTTCTGCCTCAGAGCATGAGGATTGTGATGTAATCAAAGATTTAATGGCACGGCAAGTAGTGAGCAGGGTTAGGTGGCGTGAGAGCATAGAGTATCTTCTGGGGCACGGGTGTTCTGAATTTGTAGAAGCGGGTCCAGGAGAGGTTTTAACTGGTTTGTTACGTCGCATAGATAGGACTGTGCGTTGTGTTAGTGTTTGTGCAGTAGGTGCGATGCGAGAGTTATCGCAATATGCTGAAATTCGTGAGTTTTGCTAGAGTGTCCTTGGGTAGTATGTTCATAACTTTTGAGGGAATAGATGGGTGTGGTAAGACCACGCAGTCTATTTTGCTAGCGAAGTATATGTCTGATCTGTACGGCGAGGACAATGTGGTGCTGACTAGAGAACCCGGAGGCACTTCTTTTAATGAACTGCTGCGTAGCGTGTTTTTGTCAGTTTCAGACTACAAGGTTGATAAGCTCACAGAGTTATTTCTATTTCTAGCAATGCGCAGAGAGAGCTTTGTTAAGGTGGTAGAGGGTGCTCTGAGAGCGAATAAGATAGTAATTAGTGATCGCTGTGTAGACTCTACTGTGGCTTACCAAGGGTACGGTTGTGGTATTGACCTGGAACTAATATACAAGCTTAATTCCCTGGTTATGGGAATAGTTCCAGATATGACGTTCATCATAGACATCGATATAGAAAAGGCCTTATCAAGGGCTACTCGTAATGGCTATGAGAGCAATAGCATGGATTTTTATCACAAGGTGCGGCAGGGCTTTCAACGCATAGCTGAGGAAGAGAAACATAGATGTGTATTGCTCAGTTGTGATGATTACGAGGAGAATGGTATCTGTGATGTTTATTCCGTACACAACAAAATAGTGGAGCTTTTGCAGAGGGTGCCTTATAACAAGATGCATGCCTCTGGTGTGAAGGTTTAGTGTACCCATGTGATGCTTCCAAGGGTTTTTAGAGAGATACGCTGTACTAATACGGTGTTATGAATTACCATGTCCCTACGTTTATTTTTGATGCTGGAGATTGGCTGTGAGAGGAGAAGGTGTAGGTTTAGCCAGTAGGGGTTTTTTTGCGTGGTTTTTGATAGCCATGTTCTATGCCCTGCAATATGTATTTCGGGTGATGCCAAACACTTTTTCTGGTATTATCATGGAAAAATATGGTGTGGGTGCGTTTTCTCTGGGCCAATTTTCGGCTTTTTACTATTTGGGGTATACGGCGGCTCACATACCTCTTGGTATACTGATAGATAGGTATGGTCCTAAGAGGATTGTGCCAGTTTGTATGTTTCTGACTGTTTTGGGTGTGCTACCCCTGATGTTTAGTTCATGGGAGTTAGTGCAATGTGGTAGAATTGTTACGGGATTGGGGTCGGCCGCCGCTGCACTGTCGATCTTTAAGGTTTCCAACATGTATTTTGGCAAAAGGTTTGCCATAATGACGTCCATAGCTATGGTGATAGGTTTTTTGGGTGCTATGTACGGAGGCATGCCCGTACTGTCTTTAACAGAAGAGCACGGATGGAAAACAGTATTACTGTTTCTTATTGGAAGTGGTTGTGCTTTGGCAATGCTTTCAGCTTTTGTGTTTTATGATACTCAAAGTTATCAGGAGAGATCTGGTTTTATGAAGCAGATCAAGCAGGTACTTTGCAATAAAAAACTGCTGGTGATAAGCCTGCTGGGTGGATTCATGATAGGCTCATTGGAGGGCTTTGCCGATGGATGGGCTACTGCGTTTTTGACAGAAGTATGTGGCATCAGCCATCAGTATGCCTCAATTTTACCGTCTACGGTATTTGTTGGGTCATGTCTTGGATCCTTAGCATTTAGTTTTATGTTAAGCAGGTCTGTAGATGGTTTCAAAATCATAATTTACTGTGGAGGCTTTACGGTTCTGGCATTTGGATTAATGTTAATGGGGCATTGCGGTACGGGAATCAGTGCATTTGTATTGCTGATGATTATTGGTATTTCTTCTGCATATCAACTGGTTACAGTATGCCAAGCTATAAGCTATGTAGGGCCTGAGTCTGTTGCCTTAGCAACGGCAGTATCTAACATGATAATTATGGTTTTTGGGTACTTTTTTCACACGGCTATCGCAGCAATTATAAATGCGTACTGGGATGGGGCGATGAGTGACGGTCATGCGATATATGGTAGTGATGTGTTAGTTAAGTCTATGGTCGTAGTACCGTTAGGAGCCCTGATAGGTATGTTAGGTTTATGGATTTTTAAATTAAGGGAAAAGCAGACCGAGTAAGTGGAGTATGTAGTTCTAGGCTTGAGCTTCAAATCTACACATGAGAGCGTGGAGCATGCTGTTACGTGGATAGTGTATGGAAGGGGTGTATTTCACGTTATCATAGAGGGGCTTTTTGCAGGGTGGCATAAACTTATTGTTTTTTATTTAGGTGTCATCGTGGGCTGCAGCCTTGGTATCTGCTTGAGTGTTCGTGGGGCTCTATTAGTTATATGTTGGCTAAAGGGCCACTCTGCGTGATTATGGCTGCCAGTATCCACACTTAGTAGTATGGGTGCTATTCTGCGTGTATCTTAGCTCATGCTATTATCGTAATTATAGTTGTGTACACGGTGCTATGGGGTCTCCATAGTAGTGTGCCTGAGTACGTATTCGCCGTCTATTTCGTGTTGTTTTATGGTGGATTTCTTACTTTGCAGCAGTAGTGACTGTACTAATTTAGATTATCCGAGAAGGTGTTGCTGTTTATTAAGGCAAATACGAGTATATCAAGAATATACGGCGCGCAAGGCCTTTTTCTTTCGTATGGGATACAAAACGTTTAAGATATGGCCATCTACTAGATATAGAACCGAGAACTATGTGCAACAGTCCACAGTAGGACAGGAGCTCTCTTGTAAGAGACACCGTGCGAACAACAGCCATGTAGAAACGGTACCGCTCCTAATTGCGTCAGCATGTAGCAGACAAGTACCACTTCCTACTCGAAGAATTAGCGTTTTTCTCAAAAGTCCAAAAGTCTTCAACGACATTTATTTTAGAGGTACTTCCAGCAATGACGTCTCCTGCAGCGTTGCGCACTACATTTATTTGTTCAGTTAAAAATTTAACCGTGATTGCCGCAACATCACCAATTACCTTAGCAGCTGTTATTTTTTGAGACACTATAGACACAACTACATCTTCGTGAATGTATCCTTCGCTATTTCTGCGTAAGATCTCTTTTTCGAACGACTGATATATGTCATCACTAAGCAAAGATGACAATAACTCAGTATCCCCACGATTCAGCGCCTTCATTATCACTTCGAAAGCTGCGGCAGACCCTGCCATGAAATTTCTCAACGAAAACTCTATGCTTCTAGCACGCATGACCTCAATGCCGGAAGAGACCTCTTCAAAATGCTCTTCTTCGGTTACCGATGTAAGCGGTATATCTTGTTGATCGTTATTAGCATCCAGTACAACCCTATCATCACCGGACTTTTCAGGAGTAGCACAAGCGCCCTGGAAATTTATACTTGACGCCCTACCTAAGGAGCTATAGAGACGGAAAAAAATGAAGGCCGCGACGAATGCGTATATTGCCAGTTCAACCATACCTATCCACAATTTTTCACAAAGGCTATGTACAAGAATACATAACCATATTATAGTTTGGTCAGCGTTAATCAACAATTAATTGCGGTATTTCCGTCAGAGGAGGTTTTAGTGCAGCCAAAAATTAGAGTAAGAGGGCAGTACATTAAGGATCTATCTTTTGAGAATCCTAATGCTCCTAAGGTGTTTCTCATGATGAGTAAGACACCTCCTGAGATTAATATTTCGGTTAATGTTTCTTCTGCAGCATTACCTGTAAAACCTCCAGAGGGGGAGCAGGCAAGTGTTGCGCTATATGAGGTGGCTTTGCAAATCAATATAGAGTCGGTGGTAGAGAAGCTTCCTGCATTTATTTGTGAAATAAAATACTGTGGTGTGTTTTCCATAGAGGAAGATGAGGAGTTGGAACAGGAGCAGGTCAAGAGGGTGCTTTTAATAAATGCACCTAGTATCTTGTTTCCATTTGTGCGCGAAGTAATTGCGAAGGTTACTGCTTCTGCGGGCTTTCCTCCGCTAATGTTGGAGGTCATAGATTTTTCAGCTATGTATGAGAAGCAGCTCGCTGAGAATGTAGGTGGTGAGAAATAATTAATGTGTTTCGCTTAAGTGGGGAAGTACATTGGTGTTTTTTTGTTGACTTTCATATTTAGGTGGGGGCTATGGGATTCTTGCGGTTGTGCTTGGGGTTTTTCGCGGTTCTTGTGGTTTTTGTTTGTTCAGTGTCTAGTACTATGCTTGAGGCAAAGGGCGGAGGTGCGCTCTCTGGAGGCGAGGCTGTTGAGCTAACGGCGCAGCAGCTTTTGATGAGATTGCCTGAGGACAGGTATCTTGGCAATGAGAATGCTCCAGTTGTGATGGTGGAGTATGCTTCGTTCTCGTGTGCCCACTGTGCTGATTTCATAACCAAGGTATTTCCGCGTATTAAGAAGGAGTATATAGATACAGGGAAGCTGCTGTACATATACAGGGACTTTCCGTTAGACAGGTTATCTCTTTCAGCAGCGATGTTGGGCTCATGCTACAGGGATAATGCTGCATTTTTTTCGTACGTTCGAGCTGTGTTTGGCTCGTACGATACCCTAATAGCTACATATAAAGACCTTGGGTTGCTGGTGAATATCGCGAAGATAAGCAATATATCTGATGAAGATTTCAAGAGATGTACTACGGATGAGGAGCTTATGGACCGTGTTGTGCAGCAGAAGTTTCTTGCAGTTAACACGCTTGATGTGAACTCCACTCCATCGTTCTTTATTAATGGTGGGAGATATTCCGGTGGGCATGACTTTGACAGTATTGCATCGGAGATAGACAGAGTTACAGCACTGCAACTTCATAAGTAAGAGAAAATAGGGATCATGCTTCATTGGGGGGTGCGGTGTGTATTGCCTTATGTTCCTCAGGGAGGGATGAGAGCTTGTGAGTCCAGCGAGGTTGTTTTGGTGCTGCGGTATGGCCTATGGGTGTGTGTGGCTATGTTATGGCTTGACGCATGTATATGTGACGGTTGGTGTGCGACATGGGAGTTTCGTTTGGTAAATGGCGCTTGTTGTTGAGTTCTTCGCGTGCTAAGTGCTGCTTTGCCGTGGTTTACTTAGTGCTTCTACTTGTAAGCGACTTAGGTATTGTGGAGCTTATGGTTTCTAGCATTAGTTATTGTACGTTTGCGAGCAACTTACTGATAAGGGAAGTTTTCTGTGATGATGTGCGCTGCTATTATTCAGGGCGAAGCCACGTTAACTGTTAATTTCAAGAATGTGGCAGTCTTCTATGCTGCACATCAACGACATAGTAAAACAATGGCCTGTACTCGTTGAGACAACATGTTTCACGCAAGCATGGAAGCAACTTCAGCTCGACTTATAGAAGAGTTAAGTTTGCCTATTGCGGCTAGCGTGATATTTGAACTGTTTTGCAGCAAAAAGCTCGCTACGTCTTGAACGTTACGTGCATCTATAGAGAGAATTTTTTCTATAAGTTCTTGCTTTGGTATGTATCTGCCATAGTGAGAGTAGTAATAACCTAGTGCTTCAGACTTCGCTACCGGACTTTCTCGAGACATTAAAATTTCAGCTTCCAATTTACTCTTTGCACGTTGGAGCTCTTCATCTTCTATGGTATCAGGAAGCTTCTTTAACTCCGTAATTACGGTTTGAAGCAGAGTGAATAGCTTTGTGCTGTCAGTCGCTGCATGTACTGAGAAAAGACCACTATCAGAGTAGCTATAATTAAAAGAGCAGATACTGTACACCAAACCTAGCTTCTCGCGCACTTCCTGAAACAACCGTGAAGAAAGCCCACTGCCAAGTATAGTATCCAACACTTGCATTGCGTGGAAACGTTCATCTCTATAAGGCACACCAGGAAACCCTAATATTATGTTTACCTGCTCTAGATGGTTGCGTTCTTCTAGATATTCCCCACCTGTGTACTGCGACACTTGTACTGGGGAGCAGTGCTGCCGATCTTTAAGCTGCTCCAAGCCTTGAGCCATTTCCAAAACCTCATCATGTACTATATCTCCAGCCAAGGAGAGCACCATATTACTTCCGTAATAATGCTTATCCATGTGAGATACTAGGTCTTCCTTAGAAAAGTTTTGCACTGTATGCACAGAGCCCAAAATAGATTTACCGAAGATCTGTCCTTCATAAGCAGCTTCCAGGTACTTATCAAATATTATACTACTAGGAGAATCATTTGTTTGGTAAATCTCTTGCAGCACGACGTCTTTTTCCCTCTCTATTTCCTCTTCGGGAAATGACGACCTGAGCACTATATCAGTGAGAACCTCAAGGGCGAGACGTACATCTTTTTTCATCACTTTTAGGTGATATACAGTATGCTCTTTATCTGTGTAAGCATTAAAGTTTCCGCCGATTGCATCGAAAGTTTTTGCTATGTCTAAGGCGGATCTTGCGGTCGTGCCTTTGAAAGCCATATGCTCAAGGAAGTGTGCAAGCCCGATTTTCTCATGCACTTCATGCCTACTTCCTACCTTGACCCAAAGATTGATTCCTACAGAATTTACTCCGCCAATGTGTTCAGTAATAACAGAAAGATTATTTTTCAGCTTTGTAACTACAGGCAGTGTAACCATGGCGATATACAGACAGATTGTAAGCATCTTCATGGTATCGCATTATGCTATGCCATAAAAGTAGAAATTAATTTCATTAGCCGATTTGAGCAGTTATCTTGTGGGTTTATAGGGAGTGTTGCGTCAAACACGGGGTAACCATGCAAACAATTTTATTAACTCGCCGAGCGCGAATAATGAACATTTGGCTATCCATTGCTATGGTTTGTTCTGGTAATTATTGTATAATGCACTATTGTTGAGTTGACTACTGATAGTGCTGCATGGGGGTTATCCGGGATGCCTATGGAGTATTACGTTACTGCGATATCAGGAAATGGGGTGGGTGTTCACAGAGGCCCTATACGACGCTTGGTGTAAGGTGAGGGTAATGGCAGTCGTGCGGAATGTAGAGTAGAGGTATCCGCATTTCAATTGACTGAAATCCCGCAGAGATGCTAAACTTTCGGACAGGTCGTGGTCCTGTAGTGGAAAAGCCCACGCATTATTAGGCATACGAGTTAGTTAAGGGGGGATTGCGTTTTTGCTTAAGGGAATTAGAAAAGTTCATATTTCGGGTTGTGATGTGTGGCCCATAGTGGAAGGTGGCAAGGGGATTAGTGTCAGTGATGGAAGGAGCTCTGGGGCGTTTGCAGCTGCAGGGGCTGTTGGGACGTTTTCTGGGGCGAATCCTGGGTTGATAGATGAAAACGGCGAATATGTTCCCTTGATATTTCAGGGGAAGACCAGACAGGAACGCAATAGGGAGCTGATAGACTACAGCATAAAGGCTGCTGTAAGTCAGGCACGAATAGCTCATGATATATCCAAGGGCCGTGGCAGAATACATATGAACGTCCTGTGGGAAATGGGTAACGTTGAGGAGGTATTGCACGGGGTGCTAGGCGCCACTCAGGGCATGATACACGGTATAACTTGTGGGGCTGGGATGCCTTATAGGCTGGCTGAGGTAGCACAGCAATATGGTGTATACTACTATCCGATAGTGTCATCTGCGCGGGCTTTTAGGATTTTATGGAATCGCTCTTACCGTAAATTTCCGCGAGATTTATTAGGTGGAGTTGTATACGAAGATCCTTGGTTAGCGGGAGGACATAATGGGCTTAGCAATAGTGAGGATCCTAAGGTGCCGCAGTCGCCGTTTGAGAGGGTGGCTGAGATCAGGGAGTTTATGAACGAATTTGGCATGTCCGACATTGCTGTAATAATGGCTGGTGGGGTATGGCATTTGAAGGAGTGGGAATCCTGGCTTGATAATGATCGCATAGGTCTAGTAGCGTTCCAGTTTGGAACGCGTCCTTTGGTCACGGTGGAGAGTCCTATATCTGCATCATGGAAGAAGAAGCTGCTATCTCTGAAGATGGGTGATGTGTTTTTAAATAGGTTCAGCCCAACAGGGTTCTATTCTTCCGCAGTGAAAAATGAGTTCATATGTGAGTTGCAGCAGAGAAGTGAGCGTCAGGTGCCCTTCAGTGAGGAGTGTGTAGGTGACTTCGAGGCAGAAGTTACGTTTGGGGCACGAGGTCGTAAGGTATACGTAAAGGCTGCCGACAAGGAGCGAGTAGATGCATGGATGGCATCTGGGTATAGCACGCTAATGAAGACGCCAGATGGTACCGCGATTTTTGTTACAGAAGAAAAAGCGCGTGAGATTCGTGCAGACCAGATAGCCTGCATGGGATGTTTGAGTCATTGTAAGTTTAGTAACTGGAAGGATCACGATGACTATAACACCGGGCAGAAGCCTGATCCTAGAAGTTTCTGTATTCAAAAGACTTTGCAAAACATTGCTTATGGTGGGGATTGTGAAAGAGAGCTGATGTTTTCTGGTCATAACGCCTACAGGTTTGGCAGCGATGAGTTTTATAGTAATGGTAATATTCCTACGGTTGAAGAGTTAGTACATAGAATTTTGACCGGATACTAGTACGGGAAAAATACTTAGAATTTCTTCTATAGTTGCATATTCCACGCTATATGCTTCGTGTTAGACTCACCTGAGTTGTGTAGTTAATCAATTGAGTTGCAGTGCAGTGGAGGCTTTTATCGTTTCACTATCCAGTTTGTGGGTGTTAAAGTATTTACGGTGTGTAGAGTAGCGCTCTACGGTAGCTTGTTTGGTTAGTGCGTGGATTCTGGCTTGAGCGCGGAAGTGTATACACTGTTTTTACCGGATAGTAGCGCTATGTATGATGACTGTTTGTGGCCGTGTGTTGGAGCAAATTGCTATATGTTCCATGGGTAGAGACAGGTGTTTTTCATAGTTTTGGTTTCAATGAGCGCTACTTTTTAGTTTAGTGTCAAAAGAATAATGCTCTATTGATCCATATGCAGATAATGATGTTATAGGCGTTTGTATGGGTTATGTATATGCGATTGTTTGGCGGTAATAGCTTGTGAAAGTCAAGACATAAGAGTTACGGAGTATTGCTCTATGATGCCCAGCTTTTTTAGGACAACTTTCTATCTCTTTCTCACTAAAATAGTTGGTGACAAAGTGAGATTCCAGAGTTAACAGAGGGCATTTTCTTTCCTATGCTCCAACCTACATTACTGACAGGAAAAAGCATTTCTTTTATGTGGTATGACTCAGTAGTACATGACCCACCGAACCGGTTATACGCGTTCTATATCTTGATCTTGGGGTTTTGTGTTTTATATTGTGTGATCTAGTAAAATATCGTGTGCGGGCGTCAGTGAAGTGCTGAAATGATGCTTTTGCAGAAGACAAAATGTATACGTTACGAAATTACATGCTGCTGTAGAAGGATTGGGGTTGCTGTTGGTTTGTCTCTCCGGATAGGAGTCTTCCCTTCCTGTAGGGGAAATCCATCAATGACATTACCGGGAATGCTATGGAAGAGGAGAGGTGCTTATTCTACTGAAACAAGAGCTAGAGAACAGCTATACATATTGTGTGCTTACAATGAGAGCTGTTAACTGGAGCCAGTCCATGAAAATTTCTAGTTGCATAAAGGGTCGTCCAAGAGAGCACGTATAGCATGTTGCATAACATGGAGGATTACGTGTAGCACACTTATGAGCTGGAAAAAGCATTGCTTTTTAAGTATATGACTTAGTAGTATACGCATAGGTTAGACATGTCTTATACTTTGGGGTGTATACGTTTGTGTATGGTCGGAAAATATCTTGTGTGGGTGACAGTGAAGATAGATCATCTGTGCGGTGTGATGGGCATAGGTATGGGGAAGCTACTGAGTGAGAAACGCAATGAGCAAATTGCTAGAAAGCTTGTATACGATGTGTAACGTTCACAGTTTGTGAATCAGGAAGCATGGTTTGCATATCCTGTACGATACGACATTTTTATAATGCTCGTTGACTAAGCAAGAAAGAGTTACATAGAACCAGAAGGTCCAGATATGTTTAGAGGTATATAGACGGTGTATATATATGTACACAAGTGCCTATAGGCCATATGTGCGATAGGCAAGCAGAGCTTCTAAATATCGCGCTATAAGATCTGTTTCGATATTCACAAAATCACCCACTGTATTGTATTGGAATGTGGTATTATTCCAGGTATACGGTATCAAGTTTACACTGAACAGCCCAGGTGTTGTAGAATTTACCGTGAGCGATACTCCATCCAAAGCTATAGAACTTTTTTTTGCGATGTACTTTGATGTGTCACTATCGCAGCATATTTCCATAACGTGTGAACCAGCAACTTGTGTTATGGAATGGATTTCACCTATGCAATCAACGTGCCCTTGAACCATATGTCCATCCAAAGGAGCGCCTGCTCTTAAAGCAGGTTCTAGATTTACCTTGGTACCGAGGGTCCAAAATCGCAAATTTGTGATGTCTAAAGTGGCTTTTGAAATGTTAGTCATAAAGTGCATTGCTCCTTTTTCGATTACGCTTAGACATACTCCGGAGCAGGCTATTGAGCTTCCTACCACAATTTGCGATAAGAACTCCTCACTCTGCACACTGATACGTGCAATAACATCGGTATCCTCCCCGTGTTGCATGTCTTCCACACGTCCAATTAGAGTGACTATGCCGTTGAACATATAAGATTCTCCTTTTACTACAAGCTCGATGATTTATGATGTTTCAATGCACCCACGAGCATTGTGATTGTTACATATTTTCAGCGGTGTGAGTAGATAGATTCATATAATTTCCTTATTAAAGACCTAAATTTCGGAGATGTTCTTCATCTTTCAGTAAATTCATACGAGTAATTGAGTGCTGCCACCATAATCCTGGTTACTGGAAATGTTGAGTGCTACTTTGCGTCTAGTAAGTTTTTAGTACCTACTGCCAGATTATTAATCGCATATGAAACGCGGGGTAATTATAGTTGCTTAATCTACAAGAAGCAGATTACCAGTACACTATAACCTGAGTAGTGGATCGACAAATGTTGTGTTTTACTGGACTAAAATGACAAAAACTCAAACGAATTAGGAATAGTGATGGGGATTTTGATAAGGCACACATCGGGCAGTGATGCATTTGTACAGATAAAGAAATATTCACGGTTCACTGCCTAGAAGGAGGTGTGTACAGTATGTGGATGGCATAGTGTTTTTGCATACTGCTTCTAGGGTCTGTTCTAGTGCATGTGATCTAGTCTGTTTTCGTCTCGCGTGATACGGGTGTATGGGTAAGTAAACTGTTTATTTTTTTTAGGCATGCTATCAGATATCTGGTCACATTGTTAGCATGTACAGCAGATATTAACACATTTACACTGTTTCCCTGCATAGTGAAAATGCCTGCATTGTTTACAAAGTATTTCAGCAGTGACTCTTGAGGTGTAAAACTGCGTCCAAAGAGTAGGGTAAGGTGATTTTTGAAATGAGTGATTTCAGCTATTCCAATACGGGCACAGAGATGTTTTATGTGTAGTATATCCAAGAGATTGACTACCTCACGAGGTGGAGTGCCGAATCTGTCTTTTAGTTCCTCAGAGCAGCGACTTATCTCTTCGGGTGTCTTTAAGCTACTAATTTTTTTGTACACCTGCATTCTAAGTTCGAGTTCTTGTATGTATGACTCGGGAATTCGTACATTTGTGTTTATATCTACTTTTACGTTATGGTAGCTTACAGTAGAGCTTTCGGTAGTCATTTTGTATGTTTCTAAGGCTTCTTCTAACATGCGGTGGTATAGCTCAATGCCAACTTCTTTTATGTTTCCAGATTGTTCTTCTCCTACTAAATTGCCGAAGCCTCTCATGTCCATATCCTGTAGGGATAGTGCAAAACCTGAACCAACACTATTCAAAGATTTCAGTGCTTCCAACCTTTTCATACCAGGGGAATTAGAAGTTGCTTTATTTGAGAGTATCAAATACGCATATCCCTGTGTAGTGCTGCGGCCAACGCGTCCTTTTAATTGGTATAGCTGCGCAAGGCCAAACATATCGGCATTATATATAATGATGGTATTAGCAAATGGGATATCTATTCCGCTCTCTATTATTGATGTTGTTAGGAGGAGAGAGAATTTGCCATCAAAGAAATCGTTCATAATCTTATCCAGCGCGAGAGGTGCCGTGCTTCCGTGGGCGACCGCTATTTTAACTTCTGGAACAAGCTTTTGTAGTCGCGTTAGCACTGGTTCGATATCAGCGATAAGAGGACATGTAAAAAACACCCTACCACCTCGATTGACCTCATTAAGTATGGCGGTTTTTATTGTCTTCTCATCGAAGTGTATTATAGAAATATCTACGGTAGTTCTCCCAATAGGAGGGGTACGGAGTATACTCAGGTCTTTTATATTAGAAAGTGACATATGTAGTGTTCTAGGTATAGGCGTTGCCGAGAGCGATAGTACATGAACGTCATGCTTTAACAGCCGGAGTTTTTCTTTTTGTTTTACGCCAAAGTGTTGTTCTTCATCGATAATCAGCAATCTGAGGTCTAAAAACTGGATGCTATCCGATAATAGGGCACTTGTTCCGATAATGATGTTGATACTCCCTTCTTCAAGCCCTTGCCTGATTTGTTGTTTCTTTTTTGTAGTGACTTTTGAAAGCTGTTGGATATTGACTTTGTAGTTCTTGAACCTCTCTTGAAAGGCGAGAAAATGCTGGCGACATAGTAGAGTTGTAGGTACAAGCACGGCCACTTGGCACGTTATATCTTCGTTGACTACAAGAAAAGCAGCACGTAGTGCAATTTCTGTTTTACCAAATCCAACATCACCGCATATGAGCCTGTCCATGACTTTGCCACTTGCAAGGTCATTTTCAACATCTGCTATGGCTTTCAGCTGGTCTTCTGTTTCGACATAAGGGCATTCTTTGCAAAAGTCTATGTACAATGAGCTGGGTAGAAATCTACTTCCGTCAGCCAATTTACGCATGGCTTCCGCATGCACTAGGGTTTTTGCGATATCATCTATGCGCTTTTTCAGCTTGTTTTGTTTGTCGTGCCATGCAGAGCTGCCCAATCTGTCTAAAACTACATCAGTGTTAACTCCGTACTTTGTTATAAGGTCAGTGTCTTCCACAGGCACAAATAGTTTGTCATCATTACGATACTTAATCTCAACAAAATCATGACAGCTTCCGCAAACGGTTAACGTTCTTAGCGCGTTGAAAATACCTACTCCGTAGTCTTTGTGTACAACTACGTCTCCAATAGTAAGTTCAGAGGCATTATTTGTAACCGTGCGTCTCGCTCTTTTTATAGAGCATTGTCTACCGAGTAAACTATGTTCTGTGATGACTATAAAATCTTCGGTTTCGAAATCGTGTTGAAGAGGGAGTATAGCTATACTATATTTACGGGTTACGTCGGAGAATCTTGATACTCTAGACATATGTATGTCGAAGTGTTTCAACTTCTCAACAAGATACTGCATGGATTCTTCGCTATAGCACGCCAAGATCACATGCTTTTTCACTTCTTGCATACGGCTTGCGGTTACCGAGAAGATACTACAGCCTTTTTCTCTAGCTTGTAATTTGAGGTCAGGTAATACCGCTAATGTGCTCTGCGACAGCGGTACTGTACTGGGGTTCTGTATAATACTTTGTGGGGCCGAATCAAAGCGACAGAGTAATATTTTGTGGAATCTCGCTAGCACTTGCTCATAGTTTTGCAAATCAAGAAACAGCGACACGGAGTGATGCGAGGAATCCTGCGTCCCATTTTTCTTCCAAGTGTTCTCAATTCTCTGTTTTATGTTGGAAAATGTTGCTTCACTTAGAACAAGCTCTGCTTCCTGTATGTAGTCGAAAAGAGTTATTAAAGCATCTGCTTGTAGTAATGGTAGTAGTTGTTCTTCGCCTTCGAATTTTTGCCGATGTACTATTGCTTCATAAAGTGTAGGGTTGCTACTTTTTAGATGAGAACCTTTCTCCGAGAACCTAGCAATGTTTTCGTCATTTTTTATCAATTCAGATGCGGAAAAAATCACTAGATCTGGGATTTGTTCACTGCACGTTATCTGGGTACTTGGATCAAAGAACTTTATTGACTCTATAATATCGTAGTCGAAATATATTCTGACGGGGTTTTCATTTACTGCTTGGAATATGTCTACTATATCTCCACGTACAGCAAAACTACCGACTTCTTGTACTACAGTTGATGACTTCACATACCCATGCTCTATCAAATGTAGAGTAAGGTAGTCCATTGATAAGCTTTTTCCGGCTTTTATGTGTAATGTTGAAGAAGATACAGCATTTTTCGGTAGTACTTTTTGTATTAAAGCGCTGATGGTTGTTAGCAGTATGTAGGGTTTAGGTCCTACTGATAACAAATCCAGTAAGCACTTTACTCTGTGGGTCATTACATAACTGCTGGGGGAAGTGTGCTGATATGTGCATGTGTCCCATGCGGGAAATAATAATACATCATGCGTGCTATCGAAGAATTTTAGAGTTTTTACCAGAAGCTCCAAGGGCTTATCATCCTGTAGCACGCATACAAAAGATTTTTTGGTGTTATTGCGGCATATCTCATTGATCAGCGCATCTTCTAATTCCGGAGCTACACCAGTGACTATTTCCAAGGAACCCATATCCATAAATACTAAATTATACAAGTCATGCAAGCTGACTCGGTGATTATATGACAAAGTAGCTGAGCAAATGGTACTTTAATATGCATGCCCAAGGAATCAACAACGCTTATGTGAATAGCCTCTCTACGCAAGGCTGTAGGTACTAACACGAATGTCATTGTATTATGCGGGGTATTGGAATACAATCAAAAACGGTGGATTTGTGGTACTTATGGATAGCGGGCAGGTTGTCATATACACTGATGGGGCTTGTTCAGGTAATCCTGGCCCTGGCGGCTGGGGTGCGGTCTTTCTTTTTTCGGGTGGTGAGGAGCGTAGGATATCAGGTGGTTGTAGCGATACAACAAACAACAGGATGGAGCTTTCTGCAGTGATAGAAGCTTTGGGTGCTTTAGGTAGGCAATGTGACGTGTGTGTGCGTACGGATAGCGTCTATGTGAAGAATGGTATTACTACATGGATACACAAGTGGAAGTCAAATGGCTGGCAAACTGCGAATAAGTCTGCTGTGAAAAATGTGGATTTGTGGATGCAGCTTGAGGCACTGACGCTGAAGCATAATGTGACGTGGGAATGGGTTAGGGCTCATGCAGGTAACAGATATAATGTGGAGGCTGATGCACTGGCAAGAGCTGAAGTAGAGCGCCAAATTATGAAGCGTTGAGGGGGAACTTTGCCAGCGTTGAGGTGTTGATTAGATTGATGAATTCTATAGCGTGGATTTGCATAAAGTTTTTGTTTATAGGTGCGGTACTGCTGTTTGGGGGGGTATTGTACTATAATGTCAGCACTAAAGACACGTTGGAGTTTCGCTCAAAACTTATAAACCTATATCTAGAGCACAAGTTATCTAAATTCTTCTTCGGGGCCGATGTGAGTATGCGGGACGTAAAGCTTACGTGGCGCCGGGCAGATGAAAATTTTGTTTTGTCAGCACAGGGAGTAACTGTAGTTGACAAGAACTTAGGTGTAAAAGTAGAGGCGCCTGAGGCATCAATTTATTCTAAAATCGGTATTTTATTTCTGTGGGGTGACTGGGGAGACAGTCGTCTTGAGATAGAAAAGGTCAGCGTTGATTTTTTGCATTCTGAGGGTGCACTGCAAACGGAGGGAGTGCCATTCTCTGTAGAGGTGCTGCGTTCGAAGCTTCTAGTCTTTGTTCGATCTAATATTCCAGTAAAAATCGGGAATTTGCTTTTACAAGATGATAATGGGGGCAGGGTATTTGTTGATTCTTTACGCTTTGGCAAGGAAAACGAATACGATGGACGGGTATTCAATCTGGAATTTAGTAGTGACGAGTCTGCAGTGAGGGTGCGTCTATCGGAGCACTATAAGGGGGTGCTTTCTCTTCATGTAGAGTACGATAACTTTAATACAAATCTACTAAGATACTTGGAGTTTCTGGATGCAAGGCTTGCCAGATACAAAAATTTTGTACTCTCTGGTACTGCTGATATTGTGTTGAATGCGCACGATGGTATCGACTATGGGGAAATAAACCTGCAAAACCTTAAGGGTGTGATGCCTTATGGTTCAGGGCAGGAGCTAGTTGTACAGAGCTTTAAAGTGCGCGCTAAGTACAGTGACGGTAAATTGCAGGTTATAAACTTTAACTTGTTGGCGGATGATGACATCGCCTTGAGATTGCGTGCTTCCTTGGATTCTTCCACCGATTACTTGGATGTGAATGTGGTTGGCTATGAGATAAGTGCGAAAAATGTGTGTGCATATTGGCCGGAGCAGGTGTATGCAGATGTGCGTGAATGGTATTGTAATCACGTATTGAGTGGGTACTTTCGTGAACCTCAAGTATTCTACCACGGCCCTTTGAGTGATATTGCAAATTTGTTAAATTATAGGGTCAGTTCTCATTTGAAGGATGCAGTTGTTTTTATAAACGATGACATAGGCGAGGTAAAAGTTGTCGATGGTGGATTGTTGCTTAGTAGGGGTGATCTAATAATAAGGTCGGGTGACTATAGTTACCGTGGTGTTCATGCTTCGGAAGGAAAAGCTGTCATCAAGGGTACTAGCGGTGGTGCTGCCAGATTAGAGGTACAAGGGCATTCTGTAGATGGTGCGAAAAAGTTATACGAAGCTACTGGGGTGCAGTCGCTGCTGAGTATAGGAGGTAGTCGGGAAAGCATATCTGGAGTAGCTACTACGGATTTTAACATAGAAGTGTACAATTTGTTGGGTGATGCTGATGTGTACAGCAAGGTATCGATAGCATCAAGAGTTGAGAATCTTGATGCTGAGGGAATACTAAACAGCTTGCATATCAAGAACGGTAGCATGAATGTTAATTTTAGTGGTGGGGTCCTTAGAGTTGATGGAACTGGCACATTGAATGACCATGATATGGTTTTGTCTGTGACTAAAGATTGGCAAAGTGACAAGGGGCTGTATTGTAAATTTGATGGATACATTTCAGGTGAGAATTTGCAAGGTTTAAGTTCTACGGCAAGGATGCTGGGTGTAAATGGGTATGCCCCGGCGGAGATAGAGTGGATTAGTGGTTCTGGTGCTGAGAATACTACCATCGGAGGTAAGGTAGATATTACTCATTTGTCTTTAGGGGGCGATGAGAAGGGCTATTTTGATATTGGGGATCTGCATAGGGAGCTATCGTTTCTTGTGGAGATGGGTTCTAGTGGAGATATAGATATTGCCTATGTAGATGTTAAAGGCGATGGGGTGGATGTTAGTGTTTCTGGGAAGGTAAAAGATGGCAATATTGACCTTGTGGCTGACAAAATAGAGTTTTTGAAGACGAATGCCTGGGCTCGTATCAAATCTGATGGTAGCAACATAGATGTGAAGTTGCGTGGGGAGTTTTTAGATTTGAGTAAAGCGAATTTGGGTGCATTTTTGAAGGGAGAATCAGCGTCCCGTAATGTTGTTGTCAGTATAGAATCTGACAAGGCGCTGATGAATAATGGTGTACTTATAGAAAAGTTGGATATTGAGCTGGCGGCTGGAGATCTAGGTGGGACAAATGCAAAGGTGAAAGGGTATTTTGCGGGTGATATGATGCCCATTAGTATAGACTACGGTCCCATGGGGTTGGAAGTGGTGACGGGAAACGCAGGCAAATTTTTACGTGCCATAGACGTTCTAAACACAGTGGATGGTGGGCGTTTGTCAATATACATGTATCCGGATACTCATAGCGGTAGGACAAATGGCATGTTTTCGATCACGCGGTTTAATATTGTTGGTGCGCCGATTCTTGCTCAGATATTGACTCTCTCCTCTTTAAAGGGAATAAGCAATACGTTGAGTGGTAGTGGTATACATTTCAGTAAGTTAAATGTTCCTTTTAATTATAAAAACAATGTAATAAGCTTTGGGGAATCTTGGATGGAAGGTGCTGAGCTCGGGATAAGCTTAGACGGCAGCATAGATCTTGTGGATAATGATTTTGATATAAGAGGTCAGATAGTTCCTGCATATGCTGTGAACAAAATGGTGTGGAGTGCTCCGATTATAGGTAAGATACTAACGGGTGGTTACAGTCGCGGTATAGTTGCTATAGACTACAAAGTGAAGGGAACGGCTAAGCAGCATGATATATCGGTAAACTTTCTCTCCATCTTAACGCCGAATTTGCTCAAGAGAGTGTTAAAGGTCTTGGATTACAAGATGAAGCAGGAGAGCGAATCTTCTGCTTCTAATCAGCATGATAAAGTTGCCTAGGTATGTGATTTTATTTGAGTAAGCATGTGGTGCTATAGTTAGGTGACTTTTTGTTTCTTTGTTATTTCTGTGATGTGCATAGAGCTTTGTGTTGTGTATCAATTTACGTTGCGTGGGTTCTGTATCTAGCTAGATTGATTATTTGGTGCATTGTTGTATAATCAACGCTGACTGTGCCCAAGGGGGTGGAACTTACGCTTGAATTATGTCAATCAATTGTAATGTTGTGGAGAAAGTGCGTTATTCTAGGGTTTTGCTGAAGGTATCGGGAGAGGCGCTTGCTGGAGAGAGAGGCTTTGGGTTCGACCAGGATGTCATAGGAAAGTTGTCGTGTGACTTGAAGAAGGTGAGAGAGTCTGGAGTGGAGCTGTGCATTGTGGTTGGTGGCGGCAATATCTTCCGTGGTTCATCTACCTCGTTTGGCTTTGAAAGAGCGAGTAATGATTATGTAGGTATGCTTGCTACTATGATCAATGCTTTAGCGTTGCAGAATTCTCTTGAGGATATGGGGATAGCGAGTAGGGTGCTCTCTGCGATTCCGATGACTGCTGTGTGTGAGACGTATATTAGAAGGCGTGCCATACGTCATCTAGAGAAGGGCAGAGTGGTTATATGTGCTGCAGGTATTGGTAGTCCTTTCTTTACTACGGATACCGCTGCCGTGTTGAGAAGCATAGAGATGCGTTGTGATGCTATATTCAAGGGCACGCAGGTGGATGGTGTATATTCATCAGACCCAAAGAAAGATTGTTCTGCTACAAGATACGACAAAATCTCCTACCATGACTTACTTGCGTCAGATTTAAAGATAATGGATGCTGCCGCAGTGTCGCTCGCCAGGGAGAATTCTATCCCTATAATTGTGTTTGACCTAGGGAAGGAAAATGCTTTTTCGGAAGTGATGCAGGGAAGGGGTACGTTTACTACTATATCTGGATAGGAGGGGAAGTGGCTACTGGAGCAATTAGGCAATATGCTCAAGAGAGGATGGACAAGACTTATGTCATGTTCTTGAATGACATATCGGGTATACGGACAGGAAGGGTGAGTGCGTCGTTGTTGGACGGCATTTCTGTTAGTTACTACGGCAATAAGGTGAAGTTGAACACGGTTTCTAGCATATCGGTAAATGGTCGTACGCTGTTGGTTTCTCTTTGGGATGCTAGTATTCTGGGTGAGGTGAAGTCGGCTATCGAAGCTTCTAACATGGGATTTGGTATGACGTGTGAATCAAGTACCGTTAGGCTTGTCGTTCCTGAGCTTACGAATGATGTGCGGAAGAACTTAGTTAAAATGCTGAACAAACTTGCTGAGGAGAGCAAGGTCTCTATACGTAACATTAGGAGGGATGCAATAGAGAAGCTGAAGTCTCTGCAAGATAACAAAGAAATATCAGAAGATGATATGCACGGTGTTAGTGTGGAAATACAGAAGATTACCGATTCTTTTATCAAGAAAATTACCGACGCTTATGCCAGCAAGGAGAGTGAGATCCTAGGATAGAGGGGCGAAGAGTCTTCTTTATCCTTGGCTTGTATGGGTTGCTTAAGGTGCATTACGTTGCAATATAGCTCTAAAGCACGTGTGGGTTTCTGGTCAGGATCCTTCGAAAAGGTGATATATAGGTTTTTGCGCCGGGGCTGTGTGTTATTGTTTGTTATGTAGGTGATAAGAGGGTGCAGTTGTTGGGAATGGTAAGTGTGCGTTCTGCTTAAGGATAGAAGCGGTGGTGTGGGAGCGAAGCTGTTGCATAGGACAGATACGTAACCAAGATGTAATAACATGGGTGTAACATCCGCTGTAAAAGTATTGAGATGATGACTTGTAAGCAGCTTGTATGGCTGTTTTGTGGAGATTATTTTAATAGTGCGCTGTTCTAGTATGTAGGACGCTATTGGTATGATACGAGAAATGTGCTAGATAGTACTTTGATGAGCGCGTGTGACAAGGTGCGGATAGTAAATTTAATACGGCGGCATAGGCGATGTTCTTTGCTGGAGATAAACTTATTTCGGGGGTGTAGTGAGGGTCAGTGGAGTTCGAGAAATGCCTAGGCGTTGCATTGAAAAGTTAAAGACACGTTTGTCGAGTTGTAAGGTGTGTGCAGTAGATAGGAATTTTCTTATAAGGTTGGTAGCTGCGGTCTTTTGGGGAGGAGCGTTCGTAGTTGGGTTAAGTTGTGGAGGGGTACTATTTTACCTTTTGCTATTTTCTTTAGCGATGGTGTCATCTTTTGAGTGGCATCAGATGACTTGTGGTCATAGGTGGTTTTATATTCCTGCTGTAGCAATGATAGCTTTGCCGTATGCTTCTATGGCGTATATATATACTCTTCCTCATGGGACTTTAATATTGTCGTGGTTAATATTGAGTATTTGGAGCACGGATACTGCGGCATATTTTCTAGGGCGAACCTTAGGCACTCGAAAGATCATTCCGGCTATTAGCCCGGGTAAAACCTGGGTTGGTTTATGGGGTGGTATAGCTTTTAGTGCGGTGAGCACTTTGGTTATGTCTGTTATTTTTGGTATATTTTATGTTCCGCATTCGCTACTAATAGGGGCTGTAATAGCGGTAGTGGCGCAGTGCGGTGATGTCACGGAGTCGGCCGTAAAGCGTATGTGTAAAGTGAAAGATAGTGGGTTTATTGTACCAGGACATGGTGGGGTGATGGATAGAATGGATGGATTCATATTCACTGCGCCGCTTGTGGCATACTATGTGAAGCACTTTTCTAAGTTCTTTATCGGCTAGTGTTTTATTTTGTGATGCACTGGCTAAGTAGGCGAT
Source organism: Anaplasma phagocytophilum (assembly GCF_023476575.1). Lineage (GTDB taxonomy): Bacteria > Pseudomonadota > Alphaproteobacteria > Rickettsiales > Anaplasmataceae > Anaplasma > Anaplasma phagocytophilum_A. The sequence continues at coordinate 22,202 of NZ_JAHLEX010000005.1, forward strand.
AAATCTAAATCTTTTTTTGCATTGCTGCTCATCGTGCTGTGCAGATGTTTGCTCTATTAAGCAGGTAGGAATGTGACTATATAGAGTGGGTATGTCTTGGTTTTTGCTTAAGGTAAAAGCAAAAACCAGTAGCATATTTTTATATGCGTACGATCAGCTTGTTGATCATGGTTTGAAAGCAGGAGATTGCTGTTTGCGGAGTTGGAGACAAGATTAGGAAAGTACTAGAGCCTTTGGTGATATTGAGCTGTTAGTTTGATAAAGTAATTTTCTAAAGTGTGTATTGCGTCCGATAAATTGTGGCACGTAAGTAAAATATGCGTTTGCTGTGCAATGCACAAAACATCCGAAACTACTGCTGTAAAAGGCAAAGATGCGGTTTGGTAGTATGGTTTTTAGTGTTCCTGTTTATTTTCTTTCTGCAGTATTCCGAAGTTTTTAATTGAACTATATTTGTGAGATGTCATTGAGAGTCTGCTCTAATAGTGCTTGTAGATTGCCTAGAGCAAGTAGTGATGATAATTGTACAGTGTCTTTTGGTGAGTAAGGGTGCATCAAGCCATATCGCAAGGTGAAGTTTTGCAATTTGGAATATAAAGGCCTGGCAGAGGTTATCAAGGGGATATAGTTACTTAGTGCGGCTTTTCTACTTATCTCCGAGAGTGCGATTTATGTCTATCTAGAGCTACATGATAGGGTTTTATTATTAGTTACTTTTTAGCGCTGTAACCAGGTATTAAGTTTATCTAGGATACTCTTATCAAGCTTATCCACGGATTTATTATAAGGTGAATTTGGAGTTTCGTAGATTGATACACTAGAGTTCTACTATTGGATAAATAAAATAAGGAAATAGTGCATTTTGCTTCGGTAACGGGTGAATGTAAGGTAGGTAGTTCATGCTAACGTTGATTCCGAGGCTTTGATAATTTCGGCTACTTTATCTCTAAGATGTGTTGAATTATGGAAGTATCATTGATGAGCTAAAGTGTATCTACTAGCTAAGGAGTTGGCTTTTATTTTGTAGTGTCTCTCGTTTACAAATGAGCTTAATTTACGAGTTGACTAAGTAACTACGCTTCTCCGAATATCTAAAAGCAGTCTCTAGGTATGTTTTGTTTAGTAATCTTAGATCTTAAGATGTAGCATCATGCTTTTATATGACTGGTTCGGCTGATGGGTTTACCTTGAGTGCCATAATAGGTGTTTTACATCTAAAGTGCTTGATACTGTGTATGCCTTGAGTTTTGCTATCTGGTATAAGATTTCATACTTCGGGTTACATTCCCATAGCTAATCATGGATTGATTATTGGATAAATTTGGGATTTTGGAGATTGGTTATATAGGAATCTATTATTGGATTTCTAAGGTAAGAACATAGGGGCGCATTGCTTTGAGAACTAATCGTACGTGCGGTTTTGAACTCATCTAAACCAATGCTAATTACAGTGCTGCAATAGTTTCAGCTATGTATTGCTGCTACATGTAGAATTACAGCAGGTGTTATTAGAAGGAAGATACAGTATATCTATTAGCTAAGGAGTTAGCTTATGATGTAGTGTCTCTCGTTTACAAATGAGTTTAATATGCGAGGAGACTAAGTAACTACGCTCCTCCGAATATCTAAAAGCAGTCTCTAGGTATGTTTTGTTTAGTAAT
>NZ_JAHLEX010000050.1 GCF_023476575.1 Anaplasma phagocytophilum
AAGTTACCACCTAGACCAACACAAGCATAAGGAACAACACCTAAACCTTCACTAAGAAGATCATAACAAGCATTAACCATAACTGAAGTAGAAGAAACCGCCCTAATCTCAATGACCTCACCACCTTCAATAGTTTTAGCAAGTAACCCAGCTACTATGGTTTTTTCTTCAGGAGTGAGTTCCTTGACTAGGTCTTTCGCTACAGCTGTGGCGTTGCTGTTTTGCTCATTTGACTTCAAGCTGCTGCTGTCACGCCAACTCCCTGTTGGCCAATTCTTACCCTCACTCAGCCCCAATACCTTTGCAAACTCACTAAACGGGTGTCCCTGCTGTGTGTCTTTAAAACCACTACATTGTGCCGTGTCTGTGTCAGCACTGGGTACAGCTTTATACGCCGTAGCATTACTATCAGTCCCCTTCGCATGAGTCCCGGTACAGACTTTCTTATCGATGATAGGGTAAGAGATTTCAACAGCCTTAGCAAAGTGAACAATGTCCTTACCGTTTATTTTGGCAAGAGCAGCAGCAAGCTTGTCAGTCTGCCCAGTAACAACATCATAAGCCAACTCCTTAGCTAGTAGATATACTGTATCAGCTTCATCTTCCTTACTACCACTATCTCTAATACCCTTAGTCTTGTTCTGAATAATTAAGAGTTATTACGTGGGCTTTTGGTACCCCTAGCGATCTGTAGGAGGTTAGGGAAACAACTGAAAGATATCTCCACAGAACAGTACTGAGGTTGTATCTTTGCTATGAGATTTTATGGGTAACTCGCACAATATCTCACAATACAACCTCATCTCAAGTTCACTATAGCTGATAGGAGCACGTCTCTCAACAAGTTACCACCTAGACCAACACAAGCATAAGGAACAACACCTAAACCTTCACTAAGAAGATCATAACAAGCATTAACCATAACTGAAGTAGAAGAAACGGCCCTAATCTCAACAACCTCACCACCTTCAATAGTTTTAGCTAGTAACCCAGCTACTATGGTTTTTTCTTCAGGAGTGAGTTCCTTGACTATGTCTTTAGCTACCGCTGTGGCGTTGCTATTAGTAGGGCCTATCTTGGCAGCTGTTGTGTTCCCAGCCTGACCCGTAGGCCAGTTTTTCCCCTCACCTACTTTCACAGCGTTAACAAAACCACTAAGAGATTTAGGTCCCGTCGCGCTCGCACTACCTAAACCACTGCACTGAGCTGTTTTAGCTTCCGTTTTCCCCGGCGCTGCATCGTACGTTGTCGCGTTATTACCGTCGATCTGTGCATGAGTTCCACTACAAACCTTGGTATCGATGATAGGGTGAGAAATTTCAACAGCCTTAGCAAAGTGAACAATGTCCTTACCGTTTATTTTGGCAAGAGCAGCAGCAAGCTTGTCAGTCTGATCAGTAACTACATCATAAGCTAACTCCTTAGCTAGTAGATATACTGTATCAGCTTCATCTTCCTTACTACCACTATCTCTAATTCCCTTATTTATCTAATAATAAGATCCTAGTTAACCAATTTCCAAAATACTAAATTTACCCAATAATCAATACATCAATGGCTTGATAATAGAACACGGGAATAGAGTCTGATACCTGATAACAAAACCCACCGTTGAAACCCTATATGTGAGACTTGGTATTAGATCCTAAGATCTAAGGTTAGTTAAACAAAACGTACCTAGAAACTTCTCCTAGATATATGGAAAAGAGTTGTGACTTAAATACCCTACCAAGTTAAACTCATCCGCAACCAAGATGCATAACAAAATAACAGAGCTAACTCCTTAGCTGGAAGATATTTTGTAGCTGCTTCATCTTCCTCACTCAATATCAAGACTGAGAAACTGATCTGCTATTAACTCACAAAAAGATGAACTATGACTAATAAAGCGTCGGGACCACAAGGACACTATCGCTGTGAGACTTACAAATATAAGCTACGTTTGCCCCCCTCGGACCGAAAGCTTATAATACAAACACAATTACAGATTACTATACACAGCTAAAAACTGCTCACAATATAAAATTAGTGCGTACATCTACACAGCGCACCACTGCTTATTCTCTTGCTTAGTTCAGCCTCAAACTATCGTAGGGGCTATCTAATGAAAATGCCGGCACATCTACATAAAACACCTGTGCCTTATCCTCATCTACAAACTGATACCAACCGTTCATCACTCCCGAAGGAGTACTTAAACACGTACCACTTGTATACTCGAAAAAAGCTCCCGGCTTCAGTACTGGCTGACTACCTGCCACTCCAGATCCGCTAACCTCATTCACGCCTCCCTTGGAATCTATGATCTTCCAACTTCGCTTGAGCAGCTGAACCGTAGAATCACTTTTATTGTTTATCCTTACACTATAGAGCCATATGTAACAGTTCTCATGTGGTATAGAATGCTCTTCTAAATAACTCGGGGTTACTTCTACCTCTATTAGTCCCGCTTCTTTGCCACACTCCAACACTGTCATCGCACAGCTCCCATTATCTTATCACCTCTCCCCCTAAGCAAAGTAACCCACCCTCTTAACATTTGCTGATACTTTGCTTATGTTCTATAATCCATTATAGTTGTTTTTCTTCGCTACATCAATTTCTATAACATGCGAACACCTATCTCTCATCATATGTCATCCGCCACCAGAGTCGGTATTATAGGAGGTGGTCAGTTAGGAAAAATGCTTTCTCTGTCTGCTTCTAAGCTAGGCTATCAAACCAGTATCTTTGCAGAAAGCGCAATTGATCCTGCTGTTTTCGTCACGAACTCTTCAGTAATAGGCAGTTTCAGTGATACAGAAAAATTGCGTACATTTGCTTCAATAGTTGACGTAGCAGTAATAGAATTCGAAAATATTCCAGTATCAGCGGTGCATACACTTCAAGAAACTATCCCTGTATATCCTGGAGTGAGGGCATTACATGTTGCACAGAACAGAATACGTGAGAAAACTCACATACAGTCACTAGGTATTGCCGTAGCTAATTTCGCCGTTATACATAGTCATACAGATTTGCATAAGGCCGTTCATGATGTTGGTGTGCCATCTGTGCTGAAAACTTCTGAATCTGGATATGATGGAAAGGGCCAATACGTTCTACGCAGCACTGAAGATGTGGCGTCACTAGCCCATTTGCCTTTAGAGCAGGGATACATACTGGAAAGGTTGATAGAGATAGAAAAAGAGATATCTATAATCATAGCTGTTGATCGCAACGCTTCTCATACGTTTTTTCCTGTAGCAAAGAATACACATGTAGATGGCGTACTGAGTGAATCAGTTGTTCCTGCTGGTATATCGACAAACCTACAGCAGCAAGCTAAAGAAATCGCTTATGCCATTGCAACGTCATTAGAAATGGTGGGCATACTTGCAGTTGAATTCTTCATCTCGAAAAGTGGTAAGTTGCTAGTGAATGAAATTGCTCCACGTCCACATAATTCAGGTCACTGGAGCCAAGATGCGTGTAATGTTAGCCAATTTGAACAGCTGATACGTATTGTTTGTGGGCTCCCCATGCGTGCTGTGCACCTACTAACACCGTGCGTTATGCGAAATGTTTTCGGAGATAACATCATTGATGAGGAAATTCACCAAGATCATCGTAATAGCATCTCTCTGTACGGAAAGCAGCCTCGCGCAAAAAGAAAGATGGGGCATATAAACTCACTGTTATACTGAAGAGAACACTCTTCATCTTTAAGCACTTACCCGTGTAGTTTGTTGGTGTACAAAAGGCATTGCGGCAAGTCTGCAGCATATACTATAAAGGTGTACATCGAAAGACGCACAAAAGCTCAAATCAGGCACAAATACGGCCCTATGTGACGGTAGCGTAAGCACCACTCAGGATTTATTAAGGATTGTATTAAGGCATAAGGTCAACGTTAGGAATAAGGACTGCCCTGCCTATATTGCTTCTTCGTAAAACCCTAATAGTCTACGTAGGCACACTGTTAGTTTACCACAGCATATAGTTTTGAATTGAGCCCCTGTTTTTATTTTAAGTACGTTACCAGCATTGCAAGAACGGGTTGGACCATAAGATGCTTCGCATTAGTACATCAGCCAGACATGCTCAACATTTATTATGCGTGCTGATCATGAGCAATCACATGTATAACCACCTATCTTACAGTCAGTATTTCTCATAAGGTCCACGTATGACCTGTACTTGATTATCTAGAAACCTGTTGCAGGTATCATCTGTAGAACGTGTTGCATGACAAACTCTGATACAGCAGCAAAAATAGTAGTTGCTAAGAGATATGATGTTAGACTCGGTTGTTGAGCATGGATGTCCGAAATTGGGTTTCTCCACGTGTCGGCACAACACGGGTGAATGTGCTCTCTAATCTGTCACTCAAATCTAAGCACCGCGGTCATTATTGAAGGTAGGAATATTGGAATACAGAGCAGAGTTTAGCAAGATAAGAGATTTTAGTATAAGGGAGAGTAACGGAGAGACTAGAGCAGTGTATCCATACTTAAAGGATGGTAAGAGTGTCAAACTTGAGTCTAACAAGTTTGACTGGAATACACCCGATCCTCGGATTGGGTTTAAGGACAACATGCTTGTAGCTATGGAAGGTAGTGTTGGTTATGGTATTGGTGGTGCCAGGGTTGAGCTTGAGATTGGTTACGAGCGCTTCAAGACTAAGGGTATTAGAGATAGTGGTAGTAAGGAAGATGAAGCATATACAGTATATCTATTAGCTAAGGAGTTAGCTTTTATTTTGTAGTGTCTCTCGTTTACAAATGAGTTTAATATGCGAGGAGACTGAGTAACTACGCTCCTCCGAATATCTAAAAGCAGTCTCTAGGTATGTTTTGTTTAGTAATCCTAGGATTTCATATCTGGTTTATGTATAAGGATCTATTATTAGATAAGGTAAGGACATTGTTCACTTTGCTAAGGCTGTTGAAATCTCTCATCCTATCATCGATGGCAAGGTTTGTAGTGGAGATCATGCTGATGGAACAACAACTGCGTCGAGTGGGTATAAAGCTGAGCCTGACGCTAACTATACTGCTCAATGTAGTAATTTAAAGAGCTATGGGAAAAAGGGCGAAGAGTCTTTTAGTAGTTTTGTAAAGAAAGTAGAGCTACATAATAAGAATTGGCCTACGGGGAGGATATATAATACATCTGCCAAAGATGGTACCCCTAATGGGAACGCCACCGCTGTAGCCAAAGACCTAGTAAAGGAACTCACCCCCGAAGAAAAAACCATAGTAGCTGGATTACTTGCTAAAACTATTGAAGGTGGGGAGGTTGTTGAGATTAGGGCGGTTTCTTCTACTTCAGTTATGGTCAATGCTTGTCATAATATTTTAAATGAATGGTAAGTAAAGAATATTAGAATATAAGTTAAGAAATTTATGAGATTTTATACGCAGGAATAACGGTGAGTATGCGGAAAAGATGGACAGAAAGTATTTGGCTAGGTATAGAAGAGCAAAATGCGGAGGTTTTTGTTTTATTGTTCTGATATTCGCCACAAATAGCTGCGAGCAAGTACTTGTGTGTTTTTGCGTGTGGAGGTGGGTGATGGCTTGACTTTGTATAAGTATTTGTCAATCTCATCCTCTTGGTTGTGCTGCATTCCAGGTAGGTGTTAGTGTGCGGTGTGTGCTCATGGTAGTCCTAAGGAAATTACTTTCATGTTGCCGTCAGGTAGAGCAGGTGGTTGCTGTCTTCAGGGTTACTTAACCGCAGGGGGATATTCAGATGTTGCGTGAAAGGAGGTTGCATATGACGTGTTTGGATACTTTGCAAGTGCGAAAAAAGTTGCGTGTTGCTGGGGTATCCTACGATTATTACGCGCTGGATTTAGCATGTCAGAAGCTGGGTCTGGATATCGCTAGCGTACCATTTGTTTACAGGATTTTGCTGGAGAACTTACTTCGAAATGAAGACGGTCTACATGTTAAACTGCCTGATATAGAACGGTTTGCTGCGTGTGTAAGTGGGGGAGATTCCTGTGAAGTGAACTTCATGCCCGCTAGGGTGATGATGCAGGATTTTACAGGCGTGCCAGCTTTGGTTGATCTTGCGTCAATGCGGGATTTTGTGAAGGCGCAGGGTAAAGATCCTAGCATTATAAATCCTAGAATACCCGTTGATCTTGTCGTGGACCACTCATTGCAAGTAGACTTCTCTGGGACGGAAAGCGCATTAGCTGAAAATGTTGCGCTCGAGATGTCACGTAATCTAGAGCGATATCAATTTCTCAAATGGAGCAAGCAGGCATTCAGAAATTTACGCGTTGTTCCTCCAGGTACTGGTATATGTCACCAGGTAAATCTTGAATATTTAGCCAAAGTTGTATGGAATCATCAGGGCGTTTTGTATCCAGATACTCTGATTGGGACGGATAGCCACACCACAATGATTAATGGTATATCAGTTCTTGGTTGGGGTGTCGGTGGCATAGAAGCTGAAGCAGCGATGCTTGGGCAGCCCATCGTGATGTCTGTTCCTGAAGTTGTAGGGTTTGAAATCCGTGGAGCTCTAAAGGAGGGTGTGACTGCTACAGATATGGTTTTGACAATTACAGAAATACTGCGAAGCAGGAAGGTAGTAGGGAAATTTGTTGAGTTTTATGGTGAAGGACTGAAAAATCTGTCAGCATATGATCGAGCTACCGTCGCAAATATGGCGCCTGAATATGGTGCAACCTGTGGATTCTTTCCATTCGATCAGAGTACATTAGATTATCTTTACGTCACTGGTCGTGATAGGGAGTATCTGGATGTCGTAGAGAAGTATATGCGGACGCAAGGTCTGTGGTGCGATAATTGCAAGGTGTCGTATTCGGAAAAGTTAACCCTAAACTTAGAAGATATACTGCCTGTTGTTGCGGGACCTAAAAGGCCCCAGGATAAGCTTTTCCTAGCTCAAATACCAAATTCGTTGCCGGTGAGCACATTTGGAGAAGACTCGCACTTGCCTGTAAAAAATGGTGATGTTGTAGTGGCGGCTATTACCAGCTGTACCAACACTTCTAATCCGTATGTTATGGTGGCGGCGGGAATTGTTGCGCGTAAGGCAAGAAAATTGGGTTTAAAGACTAAGCCATGGGTGAAGACTTCTCTTACTCCGGGTTCTCAGGTTGTAGCTGAGTACCTTAAGATTTCGGGTCTCCAAGACGATTTGAATCTTCTAGGGTTTAACATTGTTGGATATGGATGTGCCACGTGTATAGGTAATTCAGGGCCGCTATCAAAGGAAATAGAAGAATGTGTGCAAAGCAATAATTTGCTTGTTGCGTCAGTTTTATCCGGGAATAGGAACTTTGAAGGCAGGATACATCCTTCAGTAAAAGCTAACTTTTTGGCGTCACCTCCTCTGGTCGTGATCTTTTCCTTGAGTGGTACAGTATTAATCGATGTTACCAAAGATCCTATATCTGAAGATGTGTGGGGCAAACCGGTGTATATGCAGGATCTATGGCCTACTACTGAGGAGATAGCTGAGATAGTGAATAAGTTTATATCTCGTGAGATGTTTGTCAGAAAATACTCTGATGTGTTTTTGGGAGATGCTATATGGCAGAGAGTAGAATCAAAAGAAGATGTTACTTATAGTTGGAGTGCTGAAAGTACATATGTACAGCGACCTCCGTACTTCACAGAGGTTACAACAAAGCAGAAGAATATTGAAGGTAATGCATTAAAATGCGGTGATGCAAGAGTGCTCATGCTATTGGGTGATAGCATAACCACTGACCATATTTCTCCTGCGGGGAATATTTCTGCTGAGAGTCCAGCGGGTAAGTTTCTCTTGCAGAGTGGGGTTAAAGAAGGTGATTTCAATTCTTACGGCTCAAGACGCGGGAATCACAATGTAATGATACGTGGTACATTCGCAAATATACGTATAAAAAACGAGATGTTATCCGGCGTAGAAGGTGGATTTACACGTCATTATCCTTCGCAGGAAGTTTTGCCAATCTTTGATGTGGCTATGCGTTACTCCGAGGAAAATACTCCGCTGGTTATAATAGCAGGTAAGGAATATGGTACCGGATCTAGTAGGGATTGGGCTGCCAAAGGTACTTTGCTTTTGGGATTGGTCGCAGTTATAGCCGAAAGCTTCGAGCGTATACATAGGTCAAATCTCGTCGGGATGGGTGTTTTACCACTAATTTTCAAGGATGAATCCCGGAGTATGTTTTCAGGGGATGAGACCCTGACTTTGTATGGTGAAATAGGAGCAAGAAAGGAGATAAAGTGTGAAGTACGAAAAAGCGATGGGACTGTGAAAACTATAGCACTGGTATGCGCGGTGAATACTGCGATAGAAGTTGATTATCTTTCTTGTGGGGGTGTGCTACATTATGTTTTAAATAGGATGGTGACAGGTCAAATGTAATGTCATTGAAACAATTGTAGTACAAATATGTACACGTAAGGGGATGCTAAGGCACAATTGTGGCTTATATGGTGGTGTAAAAATGCGTAGTGTTACTCGCGCAAAAAAGTATCCCTTGATATACCTGTGAGCACCGTGTTTAGGTGTGAATGATCGGAGCAAGACCTGAGTGCATGTTGAGCATTTGTTTCATACCCCCTTACGGGTTGCTAAAGCACTTTTTACGTACCAGAATTTGGGACTGCCTCAACTCAGTGCATAAATAAATTAGAAGAGGTGTGATGCAGTCATGCTCAATGAGGCTGAGCTCTACGGCTACACTCACAACAGAAATATTCATCTTCTAGTACTACAGTAACAATATATAGGGACCAAGTGAGTTTACCTTGTCTGAGCGAAGAGATGGCACATAGTAACTAGGGTATACAGCGGTGTCTAGCTATCGCTAAAAAAGCAATAGCAGGTTTTGTATCCCATTTCAGGGCATATAGAGGTTAGGACTTAGCGTTGCTT
>NZ_JAHLEX010000051.1 GCF_023476575.1 Anaplasma phagocytophilum
CAGATGAGATCTCTGCAATATATGTACATCACTTACATACATATGTGGCCTTGTAATACGTTATTTAAAGCCATTAGTAACATGGCAGATATTCAATATGCAGCGCCTGGTAAAATAAATAGAAATGCTACCTAACTCTTAAGCATATTATTCAGATGACGGTGCAGTATGCAATAGTAGATTATCAGCGTGGTATTTTCAATGTTATTAGATCTTTTACAAGTGTGATAATTATACCGCACAGCAAACCGCACAAGTGCTGCCATTTCAGGCAATATTACTCGGATAAGCTGTGATCCGTCCTGTAGCGCATGAGCAGTACATTTTCTACATGATGTAGTAAGTCTATTCTAGCTTTGAAAGTATGCACCATACAGCAAGTAGTAGACGTCTAGAATTCAAGTGCATAGCCATATCTAATGGGCGTCGTAGTGCGTTATAAGGGGTATCTATTACGTTGCGCGAATCTCTCAAGCTTGAAATTTATAGATAAAATAATCACATTCTGCACCATTCTTAAGCATACTACCCATATTAGTGGTTCCATAGTAAGTTACTGAAGGCAGTGATCATATTTTTCACGAGCAAAACACCAGCAGCTTTGTCCATTAATACATAGAAGATGCTAGCACAGATACTAATTTTGCCTGAAAAGCACACGAGACAGAGAAGACATATTTTCCAAAACTTTTCCAACTCCTAGGGCTACACAATACAGAGGATTTGCTGCTAGGGTGACTTGCAACCCCGTCTCCTCTGCGATTACTACATCTAAGTTTTTCAGCATACTAGCCCCTCCAGTCAGTGTAATTCCCTGATCAACTATATCAGCAGATATTTCAGGCGGAGAACACTCTAAAGCAAGTTTTATGGCTGCAATTATGGTGTCTACTAATTCCGTCAGGCTTTCAGCTACTTCCTTTTCTGTTAGAGTAATTTCACGAGGTACACCAGTTATCAGATCCCGTCCTTTTACGACGGTACTATCACCAGATCCTTCTTCAGGAATTCGTGCTGCTCCTATGTTCTTTTTGACTTTCTCAGCGGTTGCATCCCCGATAAGTAGGTTATGATTCTTCCTTGTATAAGCAATGATCGCTTCGTCCATTAAATCACCTCCACTCCGCAAAGAGCGTGAGTATACTATTCCACCAAGAGAGATAATAGCCACTTCAGTTGTACCACCACCTATATCTACTATCATGGACCCTGCTGGATTAGAGACGGGCAAGTCTGCGCCTATAGCAGCTGCCATCGGTTCTTCAATCAAATAAACAGTGCCCGCTCCTGCGCATAATGCAGCATCTTGTATAGCGCGTCTTTCCACGGGTGTTGATCCAGAAGGTACACATATCACAGCAGTGGGACGATTAAGAGTTCTACCCTTATTGGCAGCTTTTATGAAAAACTTTATCATCTCCTCGGCGCTCCTGAAGTCAGCTATAACGCCATCTTTCAACGGACGCACTGCTTCTATTCCTTCGGGTGTTTTACCTAGCATCATTTTCGCTTCTACTCCAAAAGCATAAGGTATATAGCCAGCGCCATCCTTTAGCAAAGCAACCACAGAAGGTTCATTAATTATGATACCCTTGCCTTTAACATACACAAGAGTGTTGGCGGTGCCCAGATCTATAGCTATGTCATTTGCCCACCAGTTTTTACTGGTTAAAAATCCCTTACACTTTTCTATTATGCCTCCTGTTGCAGTTGTTGAGAAAAGAGACTGAAAATTGAAATTCACCATAAAACACACCAAACTCTACGGAAGCAAGACTCCTAATACGCTACTGCATATTAACTAATACATCAATGAGTACGTGTTCTCGGAGTCCGTACAGTCTATATTGATAAATGAATTTGGCATAGGGGTTTTTCATTATGTTATTATGTTACTTCAAAAGAAAAGTGATAACATGAAAGTTTTATATCGGCAGTAGCCATGAAGTATGGATGGTTAAATATAGACAAGCCATATGGGATGAGCTCAGGTAGCGTTGTAGGCAGGTTAAAGAAAATGCTGCAGTGCAAAGCGGGGCATGCAGGGACATTGGATCCACTTGCAACGGGTGTACTTCCTATAGCGTTTGGTGAAGCAACAAAGACCACTAATTATGCAACTGACAACTTGAAGTCCTATGCAGTTACAATTCAGTGGGGTGAGCAGCGCGATACTGATGATGCAGAGGGCAAGATTATCAAGAGTAGTACTATTAGACCAACTGAAGACAGTATTAAAGAAGCGTTGCGACAATACGTTGGAGTTATACAACAAATACCGTCAACTTTTTCTGCTATAAAAGTCGGGGGTATGCGTGCATACAGCTTATCAAGAATGGGAAAAGAGACAGCTTTAGCCCCAAGAAGTGTATGCGTTACAGAGATAGAATTACTTAGTATAGATTCTGAGAGTAATACGGCTGATCTTAGAATTACTTGTGGAAAAGGGGTTTATATACGTGCAATTGCGAGGGATTTAGGCATCACGCTAGGGTGTTATGGATATGTTGCAAGATTGCGTCGTACGATGGTTGGTCCATTTACAGAAGCTAATATAATAACTTTGCAAGAGCTAGAGGCGTTAGTAGGTGGAAATAAGCTAGAGGAAGCTGTATTTCCACTGAGCATTGTTATGTCTGGTCTACCACATGTGGAAATAGATGTAAAAACGGCCAAAGTAGTAAAAAATGGACGCAATATAAGATTAGTAGATGCTGCTTTAAATGGCTTGTGCATCGTAGAGAATTGTGATATGTGTTACCTAAGCCAGGCGGGTGGCGTTCCTGTCGCTATCTGTGAAGTCGTAGATGGCACCGCGAAGCCGGTGCGGGTTTTTAATGTCTGAGTTTTTAATATAGTATGGGGGTGCTTGCGTTTTTATGTCGATTACACCTAGTAAAAAGTCTGAGTTGATTTCTGAGTATCGTATTAAGGAAGGTGATACAGGTTCTGCATATGTTCAATGTGCTATTTTATCCGAGAGAATACGTAATCTTACTGAGCACCTCAGGATCCATAAGAAGGACTATCATTGTAGGAGAGGGCTCATGGTCTTAGTTTGTAAGAGGCGAAAGAGGCTTCAATACATAAAAAACAAGTATGGAAGTGATTTGTATCTAGACTTGGTCAAGAAGCTTGGCATAAGAGACGTGTTCCATTGATTGTAAATAAGTGATTTTAGCGCCTTGGCGTGTTTTTTAGAATGGGAATTTAAGTATGTTCGATATCACGAGGAAGTGTGTAGAGTGGGGAGATAGGTCGTTAACCATCGAAAGTGGTAAGATTGCACGTCAAGCTGGGGGTGCAGTTGTAGTTGACTATGGGGGCACGTCTGTTCTTGCGACTGTTGTGTCGCAGAAGTCAAAGGAAGCGGTAGATTTTTTACCGTTAACTGTTCAGTTTTTGGCTAAGAGCTATGCGGTAGGGAAGATACCGGGTGGTTTTTTTAAGAGAGAGGGGAAGCCTTCTGATAGGGAGACTCTCATTTCAAGAATAATAGATAGGAGTATAAGGCCGTTATTCCCTTGTGGTTTTAGTGATGAAGTTGCGGTGGTGTGTAATCTTTTATCGTATGATGCGAGTAGTCCCCCGGAGACTGTAGCTTTGATAGGTGTGTCTGCTGCTCTTGCGATCTCGGGTATTCCTTTTCATTGTCCAGTTGCTGGAGCTAGAATAGGGTACATAAAGGAAGAGGGGAGGTACATCTTAAATCCTTCTGCTGATGAATTGGGTATTAGTGCGCTAGATATGTTCTATGCGAGGACGGATACATCGATCTTGATGGTGGAGTCTGAGGCTCATGAGTTGACTGAAGCGGAGATGTTGGGGGCTTTACAGTTTGGGCATGAGCACTGTGAGGAAATAATAAAAGTTATAGGAGAGTTTGCTGAAGAAGCAAGGAAGTGCGCTCCTGCTGAGTTTGTTCCGTGTGATTTGAGTGCGATCATCGATAGCGTAGACTCTGATTATAAAGAGAGGTTTTTGGTTGCTTACGCAGAGAAGGAAAAGAAGGCTAGGGTAGCGAAATTAGATGCTGTTAGAGCTAGTTTAACGGAGGATTTATGCGCTAGGTTTTTATCTGGGAGTGAAGATGGCAGCAAGTATGTTGCGCAAGATATTGTTTATGCGATGAAGACGTTTGAGCGCTCTTTGGTTCGCGAACGTGTTCTTAAAAGTAAATCTAGGATTGATGGAAGGGCGTACGATCAGATTCGTAATATTGAGATAGAGGTTGATCTAATATCTAAGGCTCATGGTTCCGCTTTGTTTACTAGAGGTGATACGCAGGCGCTGGTAATAACAGCGTTGGGTACTCCTCAGGATGAACAAATAGTTGATGGTTTTGATGGGGACAAGAGGGAGCGTTTCTTGTTGCATTATAATTTCCCTCCGTATGCGGTTGGTGAGGCTTCTGCTTTGAGACCTCCGGGTAGGAGAGAAATAGGTCATGGTAAGTTGGCGTGGAGGGCTATACATCCGGTTCTTCCTTCTAAGGCTGATTTTCCTTATACAATAAGGGTTGTATCTGAGATCACTGAGTCTGATGGTTCTTCTTCTATGGCTACGGTGTGTGGTGCTTCGCTTGCATTGATGGATACGGGAGTGCCTTTGAAGTCTTCTGTTGCTGGTATTGCGATGGGGTTGATAAAAGAGGGTGATAAGTACGCTATACTCTCGGATATACTCGGTGATGAAGACTATCTTGGTGATATGGACTTTAAAGTAGCTGGTACTAGGGAAGGTATCACTGCTCTGCAGATGGATATGAAGGTAAAGGGTATAGACTTTGCTGTCCTTGGTGCTGCTTTAGATCAAGCTAAAGAAGGTAGATTTTACATCATTGAAAAGATGGATCGTGTAATAGGGGAATCTCGTGGCGCTGTTCGAGAGCATGTTCCTAGGATGGAGTCTATGCTCATAGACAAGGGGAAGATAAAGAACGTCATTGGTGCCGGCGGGAAGAATGTACGTGAGATATGTGAGAAAACTGGCGCTAAAATTGAGATTTCTCAAGATGGAACGGTGATGATTTATGCCGTCGGGCGTGAAGCCATAGAAAGTGCGAAGAATATGATCACGGGGATGGTGTCTGAGCCTGAGGTTGGTAAGATCTATAGTGGTGAAGTTTGTGAGCTTGCTAAGTACGGTGCTTTTGTTACGTTTTTGGGTGCTAGGAAGGGGCTTGTTCATATTAGTGAGATTAGGAATGAGCACATAAATGCGGTGGCTGATGTTCTAGCAGTTGGTGATAAGGTAAAGGTTCTAGTCATCGATATGGATAAGGATCATATTCAGTTGTCAATGCGTAGAATAGATCAGGATACTGGTGATCAAGTTGATTGCGAATTGTATGCTCCGCAAAGAAGGAATGGTGTTGCTATTGGGAATGCTGCTAGTGACAGTAGTATGAATGGTGGCGCTGGTTCTGTATATGTTCCTCGTGGAGATTATGGAGGTGCTTCTGCTGGAAGAAATGGTCGTGGTGGTGGCAAGCGCGATGGAGCTGCTAGGTCATCCTCTTCAGCGAGTAATGTAGGGGGTAGGTCGTCTTCTTCGACGCGTCGTCGTCATAGTGCTGGTAGTAGCGGTTATGGTTCTGATTCCTCTTCGGGAAATACTAAATCGTCATCTGGTGAATCCTCTGGAAATGCTGGGGGAAGGGGGCGTAATGGCGCTAATGGGGATGTTCAGAATGGTTCTGCTGCTCCTAAGAAGCCGAGGTTTTTCTAGGCTTTATGCTTTTTGATCGTAAGATTATAAGGCAGTGTCGTGCATCGGCGCTTTCTTTTTCTTCGTCAATTTTTTTGGAGGTGGCTATTCTACTTGCTGGTAGAGTGGCCTTTCTTCAGCTAGATCGTGCTTCGGATATTTTGTTTTTGGGGTGTCGTGGCGACCCCATATTGAGTCAGTTTGTTCCTTTCTTCTCTTCGGATCATCAAGTTTTTCTTTGTGATGTTGTGGATTCGCAATTAGAAGATGGTAGAGGGTATAATAGGGTAGTATCAGATGACGAAGCCATGCCATTTATTGGGCAGAGTTTTGATTTAGTTATTAGTTATCTTACCTTGCATAACCTCAATTCCTTAGTAGAGGCAATTTCTAGGATTAATTCTATTTTGGGAAAAGGGGGTGTATTCATAGCTGCCACTTTTGGAGAATCTACGCTAAGGGGTATAAAGAAAGCTATAATTTCTGCTGAAGGTGGGTGTGTTGAGCCTAGGATACAGCCTTTTCCTAGGTCAGGTGATATGGCAATGTTGCTACAGACCTGTGGATTTACGGACATAGTTGTTGATGTAAGTGTCATTTGCATCAGTTACGTAAGTCTACATCACCTATATAAAGATCTAAAAGATATGGGTGAAGGTGATATGGTTAACAAGGGTTCTGAGCCTTTAGAACCTGGTATCATGGATAAAGCGTGGCATCTGTATAGAAGGTCGCTAGCTGGAAAGGGGGAAGGGGAAGATACTCTTCCGGTGGAATACGAGATTATATTCTTAAAAGGCAAAAAAATAGCTTTCGATTAGCGGAAAGAAACGTACTGGATATGATATCTCAGCGTTAGGTGGCTGTTGCGTGTAATAAAGAAATCAAATTGTGAGATGGGCCTCTTAAAAGGTTGTCTATATGTCTTCTTAAGAAACTGATATAAATTATTACATTGAAAGGGAGATGATAGTAACTTAAACTTTGGCTTTAGATGTTGCTTGTGGTCCTAGGGTGAATCGGAATTCGATACGGAATTTTGCGATAATAGCGCATATAGATCATGGAAAATCAACTTTAGCTGATAGGCTGATAGAGTCTTGTGATGCTTTGGCTGAGCGGGATATGAAAGAACAAGTTCTTGATTCCATGGATATCGAGCGTGAGCGCGGTATTACGATAAAAGCTCAAACTGTAAGGTTAAAGTATACGTCCAAGGAAGGGAAAGTTTACTATTTAAACCTTGTGGATACTCCCGGGCACGTTGATTTTTCATACGAAGTTAGCAGAAGCTTAGCTGCATGTGAGGGTTCGTTGCTTGTGATAGATAGTAGTCAGGGTGTTGAAGCTCAGACATTGGCAAATGTCTATAAGGCGATTGAAAATAATCATGAGATAATAACGGTACTGAATAAAGTAGACCTTGCCTCTGCAGATCCTGAAAAAGTTAAGTCACAAGTTGAAACGATAATAGGGCTGGATGCGAGTGATGCTCTTTTAGTATCAGCTAAGACTGGTATAGGAATAAATGATGTTTTAGAAGCTATAATAGGGAGGTTACCTGCGCCTGAAGGTGATGAGGAAGCTCCTTTAAAAGCGGTATTGGTGGATAGTTGGTATGACCCGTATCTGGGCATTGTAATTTTGGTGCGTATTAAGGACGGTATATTGAAAAAGGGAATGAAGATATCGATGATGTCTACAGGAGCGGTATATACCGTAGATAATGTGGGTGTATTTACTCCGCACAAGAAAATGGTTGATGCTTTGTCTGTGGGTGAGATCGGGTTCATTACTGCGGGCATAAAGGAACTTTTATCTTGTAAAGTAGGGGATACTGTTACGGAAGATGCTAGAAGATGTGCTGAAGCTTTGCCAGGGTTTAGGGCTACTTGTCCGGTGGTCTTTTGTAGTCTTTTTCCTGTTGATGCTGGAAGTTTTGAACATTTAAGAGAAGCTTTGGGGAAGCTGCAGTTAAATGATGCGAGTTTTACTTTTGATATAGAGAGTTCTACTGCTCTTGGATACGGTTTCCGCTGTGGTTTCTTAGGCATGCTTCATCTTGAAGTTGTCCAGGAAAGGCTGGAGCGGGAGTTCGATTTAGATCTCACTGCTACTGCCCCTAGTGTTGTATATAAGGTGACTGATAAGCGTAATGTCACAAGGGATATTCATAATCCCAATGATTTACCAGAAGCACATGAGATTCTAAAAGTAGAAGAGCCTTGGATAATGGCTACAATAATGGTTCCAGATCAGTATCTAGGATCGATGCTTGCTCTGTGCAATGGTAAACGAGGGGAACGAGTAGATCTCTCGTATACTGGTAATATGGCTCTCTTGCAGTATAGATTACCCTTGGCGGAAATAGTTTTTGATTTTTATGATAGGTTAAAATCTATCTCAAAAGGGTATGCAAGCTTTGATTGGCAGATGGATGGTTATATGCCTGCCGAGGTATCAAAATTGACTTTTTTGATTAATTCTGAATTGGTAGATGCGCTGGCGTGTATAATACACAAGTCAAAGATAGAATCAAGGGGGCGGGAAATTTGTGAACGGTTAAAGGATCTTATTCCCAGGCAGCAATATAAGATTGCGATACAGGCTGCAGTTGGTTCCAAGATAGTAGCTCGTGAAACTATATCTCCATATCGTAAGGACGTGACAGCAAAGGTATATGGGCGCGATGTTACGAGAAAGATGAAACTTTTGGAAAAGCAGAAGAAGGGTAAGAAGCGTATGAGATCTATTGGAAATATTACTGTTCCGCAGAGTGCTTTTATTCAAGCATTGCAGGTGAAGGATTAGTTTAAGATTGTCTATTCGTTTTCATGAAGTGAGTATTCAATTATTAATTTCAGAATGTGATCTTACTGTATAGAACGCCTAATTCAGGATACATCAAAATTTTTTTTAGCATTAGGTGATTCTAATGCTAGACAGAGATTTTATGCGGCTCCACTGTAGTATTCGGAACGAAGCGGTGAGTACAGTTTTGCTACCCGATAATTATTTGCTAATCGATCTCACTGTTATTAGTTTTTCTCATGCAAAATGCTGCATCCACCAGTCTTTCCAATAAAAAAAAGAGTTATTATGTTGGAGTAGGGTGTATCATTTACATCTTTATGTAGATACTATAAAGTGAGCAAAATATTGATG
>NZ_JAHLEX010000052.1 GCF_023476575.1 Anaplasma phagocytophilum
CCCACAGAAACTGCTGATCTAATCCGCATCTATGCGCTGAGATATATCAACCCTTATTGCAAGCAGTCGATGTATCCATCGCAATAAGGAAGCTACGTTTTATATATGCTGAAATATTGGCTTTTGTTTTAGAAAGCATTCCAGCCGATAGTTGTCTTACAGACTTATATGACAGAAAAAGCTACCGACCATGGAACATTATAACACAAACCTCTGACTATGTCTGTACCAGCGCTAGCACATGGTATATGCTGAAATCTCCACCCAATATATCTATATCCCGTAAGTATGCACATACAACACAGCACGTTATAGCAACAGCTAGATTCAGCATATATCTTATTTTAGCAATTGGTATGCCCTGTTTTTAAACGCACGAGATATGTTAGAAATAGCCACACCTGACGCCATATCAAAGGCAAATTGTAACATTCTGTTTTTGAAAGAAAAATTCACAAAAAACGTCACCAAGGTCTCCCTTTCATTTTTAGGCAGAAAATTCCACTCACTACATAAAGTATTAAACACCCCATCAGTAGAAACAACTCTTATCAACCCTGGGTTCTCTAAAGTCGGAGCAGAAAAACTCACTTCGGAAGTATACGCACCTTCAAGAGACATGAATTGCGCCACCAACTTCACAAACATAGAAGCATCATGCTTTTCAAGAATCACTACTTCCTTACACCAAGGTAAAAAAGCAGGATACTTCTCAACATCAAGAACAATGGAAAATATATCTTTTGCCGGAAAACTAAGCACTTCGCTCTTGCTAAACCCACGCCTAGCTCGCACCATACACACACTGCTAAAAAAGGAAACTAGGAGATCCGCATTTGCCGTAACGCTTTGCTTAGTGTCCTGAGACTAAAGCTAAGGTGGGCGCCGTGTAACAACCTACTCGAGGTTACCAGTGACGGCTCCCTATGAGAACAAAATCGGGCTCGAGGCACTTTCAACCTACACGAACAACGCAGACCCCCACAGGAGAATACCAAACTACCCAATACTTATCAACACCTAAGTATTCTTCTTGTCCTCGTCCTTATTAATCTCCTGATATTCGGAATCTACAACACGCTCCTCAGGATTACCATCAGAACTCCCACTACTGCTTCCAGATTGATCAGCACTTCCCGCACCGTCATTCTTATTAGCCGCATACGCAGCCTCCCCTAGCTTCATGGATAGACTCATCAGTGCATCATACTTCTGCTGCAAAGCATCAGTACTACAGTTGCTATCATTCAAACACTCTCTCAAATCCTTGATAGCGCTCTCGATATTAGACTTGTCATCACCTGCAACCTTATCTCCATAATCCTTTAGAGACTTCTCCACAGAATGTATTAGCCCCTCAGAACTATTCTTCAGCTCCACATGCTTCTTACGCTTTTCATCGTCTTCTGCCCGATCCTGAGCATCTTTAACCATCTTCTTGATTTCTTCATCACTTAAGCCACCAGAAGACTGTATCTTAATAGTTTGCTCCTTACCCGAAGCCTTATCCTTCGCTGAAACGTGCACTATACCATTAGCGTCGATATCAAAAGTCACCTCAATTTGAGGAACACCGCGTGGAGCATGAGGAATACCTTCCAAACTAAACTGCCCCAACAACTTATTGTCGATCGCCATCTTACGCTCACCCTGGTACACCTTAATAGTCACCGCAGTTTGACCATCTTCAGCTGTAGAGAATACCTGCGACTTCTTAGTAGGAATCGTAGTATTACGCTCAATCAAAGGCGTAAATACACCACCCAAAGTTTCTATACCCAAAGATAGCGGAGCTACATCCAACAACAAGACATCACGAACATCCCCTGTTAAGATACCCCCCTGTATCGCGGCACCTACAGCTACAACTTCATCTGGATTTACACCTTGACATGGCTCCTTTCCAAAGAAATCCTTCACCCTCTGAATAACCTTAGGAACCCTGGTCATACCACCAACCAGTACAACCTCATCAACCTTACTGTTGTCCTTAATTCCTGCATCACTCAGAGCCTTCTTACATGGCTCTATGGTGCGCTCAACTAACTCGTCTACCAACCCCTCAAACTTAGCCCTACTCAGCTTCAAACTCAAGTGCTTAGCACCAGTGCTGTCGCTAGAAATAAACGGAAGAGTTATATCTGTCTCTAACCTAGTAGATAACTCAATCTTAGCCTTCTCCGCAGCTTCCTTGACCCGCTGCACAGCCATAGGGTCATTACGTAGATTTATACCTGTTTCTTTTTGAAAACTCTCCATCATATGTTCCATGATGGCATTATCAAAATCCTCACCACCAAGCTTAGTATCACCGTTAGTAGCTTTGACCTCAAATACACCATCAGCTATCTCCAAAACAGATACGTCAAATGTACCACCACCAAGATCATATACTACTATGGTCCTTTGCCGATCACCCTTGTCCAACCCGTACGCTAAAGCCGCTGCTGTAGGCTCATTAATTATTCTAACAACATCTAGGCCAGCAATCGTACCAGCGTCCTTAGTTGCCTGACGTTGAGCATCGTTAAAATACGCAGGTACCGTAATAACCGCCTTCTTTACAGGAGCACCAAAGTATCTTTCAGCAGTTTCCTTGATCTTTTCCAAGACAAACGCACCAATCTGAACCGGCGAATAACCCTCACCCTTCGCTCTTATCCAAGCATCACCGTTCTTTGCAGGAAACACCTCATAAGGACACTTCAAATCCCTCATATCATCGTATCTGCGGCCAATAATCCTTTTGCTCGCATATATCGTGTTCTGAGCATTGATATTTGCTTGCCGCTTAGCCAACTCCCCTACTAGCCTTTCATTATCAGTAAACGCAACAACAGACGGGGTGGTCCTCGAACCTTCGCTGTTTTCTATCACCTTTGCGGTACCAGCCTCCATAACAGCAACACAGGAATTCGTAGTACCTAGATCTATACCTATTATACGCTCAGCCGCCATGACTACCCCCATTCGTAAAAAACAAAAAACTCAGACACGGTAGATATAATAACCAAAGCTGCAAATTACAACCCCCTATTTAAAAATTAGAGAAATATGTCCATGATACCTAGCAACACACGCGTCCTTACACCACAACATACCTGATATGCACAATACATGTCAGGAAACTAGTAATACAAACACTACCAACAAACAGCACGCCCCGCTACTAGCTCTATATTGAAGCACTAAAAGCCCCAAAGTCCCTACTAACTATGTTACGATATTTTAGAGAGCATCCGCGTTAACCACTTATCAACCCAAGTCACTGCGACCACACTCTCACTAACTTCCGCAACACTTTCTACTAGACTCTTCTGATGATCACCACCCTCAGCAAGCAATGCCGCTGCTTCCTCTTTTTTCTTAACAGAATCTGCTGTCACCGCTACATAACTAGACAACTCATCGTGAAGTAAGTTACTATAGCCCTTTTCAGCACGAATATTATAGTCAGATATACCTAGATTATCATCTACATCAAGCCTTATAAGAACTTTGAATTCACTCTCTACCTCAGCAATCTGCCTACGCTTGCTATTGAATAGATGCGACACAACCGAAGATACAACAGAAACTACAAGAATCTTTTCAGGATTCTTGTTAGCCATGTAACTGACATCACGCAAAATACTAGCAGAAATAGACTCTAACGATCTAGTTCTACCAACTCCCTTGCAATGATGACACCGCACTGTACTACTGTCTAGGATACTCTGCTTTACTCTCTGCCTGGAAATTTCCATCAAACCAAACGCACTTATGTACCCAAACTGAATCTTGGCTTTATCCCCCTTAAAAGCTTCGCGTACCTCAGCCTCAACAGCCC
The DNA here is from genome assembly GCF_023476575.1 of Anaplasma phagocytophilum. Taxonomy (GTDB): domain Bacteria; phylum Pseudomonadota; class Alphaproteobacteria; order Rickettsiales; family Anaplasmataceae; genus Anaplasma; species Anaplasma phagocytophilum_A. The sequence goes on from NZ_JAHLEX010000052.1 coordinate 3,830, forward strand.
TGCAATAGCGATATTTTACCATATCTATGAAATCTATCACAATGAGCCCAGATAGTCCCCGTAAATTCACCTGCCTAGCAATCTCTTTTACAGCCTCCATATTCGTCCTGTAGGCGGTTTCTTCGATACTATCTTCTCCTGTCATTCTTCCAGAATTCACGTCTATGGAAACTAAAGCTTCCGTGGGTGTTATTACCAAATACCCTCCAGAAGGCAGATATATCTTATCTGTATACAATTCCAAAATCTGAGCATTGACCCTATAATGCGTGAATATGGGAATGCTACCCTTATACGTCCTTACACGCAGCCTATTGCCGAACATAGACTTTGCATACTCCTTCACAAGGCCAAATGCCTTGCTACCAGCCACCACAACATCATGGACGTTCTCATCACAGAAATCTCGCAAAGTTCGCTTTATCACATCAGCTTCTACGTACAATAGAGAAGGATGCGTGACAGACTCAAAGCTACTTTTTACCTCATTCCATGTAGACTGCAGGTACGATAAATCTCGCTCCAATTCCTTATGAGTTCTATTGCTCCCAGCAGTCCTAATAATAACACCTGCTTCTTTTGGAAGCTTCATCTCATCTAGAAACTCTTTCAAATTTTTCCTGTGGACACAATCATCTATACGCCGCGATATACCACTGTTCTTGTTTCCAGAATTTGGCATAAAAATGCAATACCTTCCGGCAAGAACTATATAAGTCGAAAAAGTAGCGCACTTGCTACCCCTCTCCTCTTTCGTGATCTGAACCATGAGTGTCTGATCAACCTTTATGACATTCTGCACCTTATACATCTTATGCGGCACCAACTTGCCCTTGCCATTCTTGCCTTCAAAACACCTCTTGCCAGCTCGCTGTTCTTCCGCTGAAGGCTGCACTTTATCAGCATCTTCTGAACTTTCTTCAGAAGGCTCTACGTCTCCCGTGCATTCTTCCTCCTCAGACTGCTCATCCTGCTCCGAATTATCACCATACAGATTCTTCAACAGAACATCTTTTTCTTCCTGAGGAATTTGATAATGCTCAACCGCTATTTCTGAAAACGGCAAAAACCCGTGCTTTCCTACACCATACTCTATAAAAACAGCTTGCAATGAAGGCTCAATACGACGAACAACAGCGAAATAAATATTCCCCCCTCGTAACTGCCTCCTATCCTTTAATTCCTGATCAAACTCAACAACTTTTCCCTCGTCGAGCACCGCAACTCTTATCTCATCGAGGTATACGGCATCAATTAATATTCTCTTTCCACTCCCACTATTAGACACAAAACACAACCAACACTAAATAAATTAAAAAACTACCTTACAACCACGTAACTCAATCCTAACGAGAAGCTAGATATACACACATGGCAATACTTAACCTAGCTCAAGACGACTTCTCTATCTTAACAACAATAGCCAACCCCACTGCCACAGTAACCACACCCACGACAATAGCAGTTAACATCAAGACACTTGGCAAAGGGTTGCTATACGATAGCGCAGCATCCCCTCGCGAAACTATGGGCGCAATACCCTCACTTACGTAGCCTAAAGACACATAAAATATCAATACTGAAGTTTGAAAAATACCCAAACCCATCAATTGTTTTATGCGGCTACCACTAGTAATAACAATAAACAACCCTATAGATGCGAAAAATGCAAAGGCTATGTAATTTATATGCGACATCAAGAAAGTCATCAGCATTTCCACCTACGCAAGAGCACTCGTCCATTAAGCTGCAAAATCTTATACTACAGCTCTGCAAACTCAGTTTATATCATTTTTCAATGATGCAAAGTCAAAATACACACTCGCAATAGAAGCACATACTGTAATGCCAACCCCTAACTCTACAATAAATACCCCAAGCTTCTGCTCAGTTACAGAATCAAACAGCGAAAATACGTAAGATAAAAAATTCCCACCGAAAAATATGGATACCACCCCCGTCATAATGTAGATGAACAGCCCAATGGTCCCCACAGTAACTAAGTTTGGCAAAACCTCCCTAATCCTTGCATCCCCAAAGACCATGGCATACATAATAATTGCAGATGCCACAATAACTCCACCTTGAAATCCTCCTCCAGGGCTGAAATCCCCATGAACCTGCACATAAAACCCGTACATTAAAATAACAGAAAACATGAAGGAAGTTACATAACGTAGCGCAAAATCATCACGAAATATAGCTACCATCCTGCTCATACTCTCCTATGCCCTCCTTTTCCAACTAATAATGAAACACACATAGCCCCAGTAAAAACTACCAGCGTTTCGCACATAGTATCATATCCCCGTAAACTCGCCAAAATTGCACTTACTAAATTAGGAATATCTGTACCAGCATACACATCAGCTAACGATAGACTAGACACAGCATTAGCAGGCGATGCAGCATCACCAAACTTCGGCAAATCGAGCACCGCATATCCCAGTGCCACAAACATCATCATTGAAAGAGCGCCAGCTACCAGCAATTTTACCCGTCCACAGGTATACCATATATTACGAACTTTAGCAGTATCCCAATTCCCAAGAAACGAAAGCACGAGCAACATTAGAACAGTACTAAAACCAGCTCCTACAGCAGCTTCAGTAATTGCCACGTCAGGAGCACTCATAACCAAATACAAGGTAGCAATAGTTATGCTAAATGCACACATAGTAACAGTATTCACTAGCAAATTTTCGAAAAATGCCACCGAACTAGCAAAAACTACAAGGAATAATAGCAATACGCCGTCAATTATATTGTTACTAGAAAACATCTAACTATCTGACCCGTCGTTCTCCTTAGAATTACATGCAGCACCCGTCAAAATGCCACATACAGTAGTGTTCGTAATTAACAACAAACAAATTAGCACCAAAGTCTTCAGCGTAAACACCGAAAAACCGTACTGCATTGCCAAACCAAGACATATAAGAATCATGCCCAAGGAATCAAGTATGCTTGCTGCATGGACCCTAGAGTAAAAATCAGGAAGTCGCATCACTCCCACAACAGCAATAACAACGAAAACTATACCCAACCCCATAACTCCCATACCAATCATAGGAAGAAGCATGCTTAACTACCTCCAACCGTTATAGAGAAAAAATCTAGCAAAACCAATCGCCGCTACTAGCCCAACACAAGCATACATCAGCGATACGTCTATAAACAATTCAATAGAACCCCCCATAGCTCCAAGCAGCATAATGAGCATCACCACACAAGTGCTAAATACATTCACCGCTAGAATTCTGTCGTAAACACTGCGAGCACTCACGATTCTAAATAACATCACAGCCCCACATGCCCACAAAACAAAAATAGAAAAATTTAGCACGTTGCACTCCCATTCACACAGCACCTAAACAGCAGGGTGAAGCCTAGCCAGCACCTTAGAAACTAGATTCTCTTTTGTTATACCAAAGTGCGCATATAAATCCTCACATTTACCAGAAGCCCCAAATTCATCAAGCCCAATAAATACTCCCTCTCTACCAATGTATTTATGCCAACCAACAGAACTAGCTGCTTCTATCGCCACTTTCAAACTATCATTATCCAATAACCCAGAAATATACTTTTTCTCCTGCTGATCAAATAACCCCCAACAAGGCATAGATACAACTCTAGTACCTACTCCGTAGGTCTTATGAAGAATATCACAAGCTGCAATTGCAACCCCAACCTCAGTACCAGTAGCAAAAATAGTTACCCTAAGATCTCCTTCAAACTCCCTGAGAATATATGCCCCTCTTCCAGAGCAATTCTCACGACCTAACTCAAACCTCATAGGTTCCACATTTTGCCTAGACAACACAAACAAAGACGGAGACTTAGTTAGCTTCAATGCAATCTCCCAGCATTCCAAAACCTCTACAGCATCCGCCGGCCTAAAAACATAGAGATTAGGAATAGCTCTCAACGAAGCAAGATGCTCGACAGGTTGATGAGTAGGGCCATCCTCACCAACACCTATGGAGTCATGAGTCATTACGTAAATAACCTGAAGAGCCATTAAGGCAGATAACCGTATTGCAGGCCTACAGTAATCAGAAAATACCAAAAAGGTTCCGCCATAAGGAATAACCCCACCATGAAGAGCCATTCCATTCATACATGCAGCCATGGCATGCTCTCTTATACCATAATGAATGTATGACCCAGAGAAATCTTCCTTCGCAATAGGCTTCATCCAGCTAGCTTTAGTATTATTAGAAGAAGTTAAGTCCGCAGAACCCCCTACAAGATTATTCACCCTTTGCGAAAAAAACTCCAGTGCTCTACCAAAGGACTTTCTCGTAGCCTCTGTAAAACCTAGATCACTAAAATGCTCACCTAAACCTTCAAATACAAACTCAGACACTCCCTGAATAATAGCAGCATTTAACTTGCCTATTTTGTCACATTGCTCAGACTTACTAAGCCAAGACTCATACTCCAGCTCAGCTCTCTCTCTAACTTCTTTCCACAGTGCAGAAGCACCTGCACTCACCTCAAAAGCCTTACTTTCTCCCCGCCCCAAAGAATCTCTAACTTCTTGAGCATCAGCAGGCGTAAAAGGCCAACTGTGCGCCGCAGATGTATTCTCTTTAGAGCGCATAAACTTTCCTATAATAGTCTTACATGCAATTATAGATGGTCTATTAGTCTCTCTAGCAGCGGCGATAGCAGCATATACATGACCAAAATCATGCCCATCTACTTCCCATACATCCCAACCATATGAAGCAAACCTGGCAGCTACGTTATCAGAAGAGGCAAGGCTAATCTTCCCATCTATAGAGATGCCATTATCATCAAATAGAACGATAAGCTTACCCAAACCTAAATGCCCAGCTAAAGAAGCTGCTTCATGACTAATACCCTCCATCAAGCAACCATCCCCGGCCATAACGTAAGTGTAGTGATCTATTAGATCATCGCCAAATCTCTGGGCAAGCATTCTCTCAGCAATAGCCATTCCAA
>NZ_JAHLEX010000053.1 GCF_023476575.1 Anaplasma phagocytophilum
GGTGAAAAAAGAAAGTTCGGATAATGTCTGAGATGTATGCCTTGCGCTAGATTAGTGTAAACATCGCTATTAATTTAGTTTTTCGTGGTTAGGTGATGTCTATAGGGGCGAGTTTGTGCTACCTGGTATCTCGATTGCGCTTTACCTAGGAAGAGGTGTTGGTGTCTTTTTGCAGTTTTTTGAGTCGCTGCTACTGCCGTGTAGGCTACGTATTGAGAGTTACTGTTCAGGAGCTTGTTGAGGTTTTTTTTCCACGTTCTTGTGTGAATTGTGGAGATAACACTGGAAAGGATGCGACAATATGTGTTTCCTGTATAAATAGCGTGAAATTTTTACAGGGCTCTTTCTGTATAAAATGTGGGAAGAATTTAGAGCAAAACACCAGTATGTGCATAAGATGCGCAGCATTTAATTCACATCTCTCAGCGCTAGAGTCTGTGTTTGAGTACGATGATATAAGTAAGAACATGGTTTTACAGTTCAAATTTTATGGTGATATATCAAACATCAAGATTTATGCGGGTTGGATGTTCGAAAAGGGAAAGGCATTGCTTGCAAGAGCAGATCTAATAGTACCGGTTCCTATGCATTGTATGCGGTTACGGCAACGCAAGTACAATCAATCCGTATTATTGGCACGTGCTTTGAGTAAACTTTGCGGAATTCCGTTAGAAGTTTTTACACTTAATAAAGCAAAAAATACTACTCCTCAAAGCCATTTACCGGCTTCAAAGCGATTGAAGAATGTTTGGAACTCTTTCGCAGTGACAAATTCCGTGCTTTTTAGAGGGAAAGTGGTTGTACTTATAGATGATGTTGTAACTACAGGGGCATCTCTTCAAGAGTGTGCGCGAGTCCTTAAGAACTCGGGGGCTACAGAAGTTATTGGCCTAACTCTCGCTAGAACAATGTCATAAATAAAAGAGAATAAAAACACCTAGAGTCCTGTAATAATATTAGTGCTCGTTCTGCAGATAGATGTTTTGACTTTCAATCTGTGGATCGTAAGTCATTTTTTTAGATTCATAAGAATGTACTATTTCAGTGATGTATAAAAATTTGTGGGCGCAATGGGCGTTTTCACCTAGGGGCGTTTCTTCAAGAGTGTGCTAGAGTCATTAAAAATTCTGATGTGCAAGTAATTCTTTCGGCTTCAAGAGAATTTACCATTAATCAGTAGCAATATGTGTGTCATGTACAAGACGTTGTCTATCTCAAAAATATACCTTTTAGTGCTTTTAGTATTGTTATATCCTGAACAACGCCCTAGTGATAAGTGTAGGGTTTGAAGTTTTGAGAGGAGTTCGAGATGGATCATGAAGACATGATAAAGGTAGATGCCTCCGTTCGTGAGAGGTGTGGTACTGGGAGTGCCCGCGCTTTACGTGCAGAGGGACTAATACCTGCCGTGATATATGGGAAAAACCGTGACCCTATAAATATCTCTTTATCGCAAGTAGATTTTTTGAAGAAGTGTCGCACGTTCCCTATTTTCTCCAAGCTTATAGAGCTTTGTGTTGGTGAAAAAAAAGAGTACGTAATTACTAAAGATATACAAAAGCATCCTGTAAGTGGTGCAATAGCGCATGTTGACTTCCAATTTGTAGATCAAGATGCGGAAATGAAAATGGAAGTACCGCTAGTGTTCTTAAATGAACAAAAATGCATAGGTGTAAAGCGTGGTGGCGTAATAAACATACTACATCGGTCATTGATAATTCGTTGTTCACCGCATCACATCCCGAAAAGTCTGGAAGTGGATTTGATAGATGTGGCTATTGGTCACTCTTTGCACGTAAGTGATTTGAAGTTACCTAGCACCATTAACGTTGTCATGAAAGAAGAAGACCCAGTTATTGCTACTGTTGTTGCTTCTGGTGGAGGAATTTCTGAAGATGCAGAGGAAGCATCTCCTGCGAGTGATACCCCAGAGGCAGGTAAGTAGTATTCAACTGTGTTGCTTTTGGTCGGATTAGGCAATCCGGGGAAGCGGTATGCTGAGACGCGTCACAATGTTGGTTTTATGATCATTGATGCTGTGGCGCATAGCTTTTTCTTTCCCGCATTTTGTAGCAAGCACGATGCTTTGGTATCTATTGGGAACATTGGTACCCATCGTGTGATGTTGATGAAGCCGCTTTTATACATGAATAGGTCTGGCACTTCGGTGTTGAGTTGTACTAGCATGCACAAAATAGCGCCGGAACATATCACGGTGTTTCATGATGATGTAGAATTGCAGCCAGGAACGATAAGAGTAAAGCTTGGTGGAGGAAGTGGGGGACACAATGGTCTTCGTTCTATAGATTCAGCGATAGGTAAGGCCTATTGGAGAGTCAGATTTGGTGTTGGTCGAGCTGAACTCTGTAATTTGTCGGATTATGTGTTGTCAGATTTTGAAGATATTGCTCAAGTTACTGACTTAGTAAACAGTGTAGCAGCAAATTTACAGGTGCTATTGGACGGAAATACCGCAGGATTCGTATCAAAAGTAACTGCAGTGTGATATACGCGCGCATTTTTCATATATCAGTCATCCTTGCATTTTGGTGTCGAGTCAGGCTAACATGCACAAACCGGAACACATAATTGTGTTACCTGATGATGTAGAATTACAGCCAGGAACGATAAGGGTAAAGCTTGGGGCTGTAGTGGAGGACATAATGTTCTTCGTTCCGTAGATTCAGCGATAGGGAAGGCCTATTGGAGAGTCAGATTTGGTATTGAACGGGCTAAACTCTGTAATTTGTCTACCAATGCGAGTGTTGTTATGCACACTTGTGGCCAATAATGCGATTATTACTAGAGGGAACTATTCCTAAATGTTAAAATGCTTAATGGTGGAGTTTGGGGAGGCGCATGACGTTTGCCAGTATATATGAGGAATGCGGAATATTTGCCGTACAAAATCACAGCAATGCTGTGCAAAAGTGCCTATTGGGTTTGCACGCACTGCAGCATCGTGGTCAAGAGTCATTTGGTATTGCAGCGTCAACACTGGGCATTTCGGATCTGGTTTCGTTTTATAGTGGAGGCTGCGTTAGTAGCATATTTTCTAACCCCCAGGTTCATGCTCTTGCCGGAAGGATGGCGATTGGACATGTAAGATATTCCACAAGTGGGGGCCTGACAGCTTCTGGAGCGCAGCCTTTTATTCTTCAAGGGAGGTTCGGACCGCTTGCCTTGGCACACAATGGCAATCTGACAAATGCTCGAAGTTTGAGGGAAGAACTCATAGTCAAAGGCTGTAAATTTACCTCCGAAATAGATACAGAGGTTGTTGCTCATTTAGCGGTAATAGACGAAGCAGAAACTTTTGTAGATTGTGTGATCAATGCACTAAAGAGGATAAAGGGAGCCTACTCATTTGTTATAATGGTAAGTGACACACTTATAGGCGCGCGAGATCCTGCGGGGATCAGACCGTTGGTATTAGGAATGGTAGAAGGTTCGTACGTCTTAGCTTCAGAGACATGTGCTTTGGACATTGTGGGAGCAACGTTTATACGTGATATTAAGCCAGGTGAGCTAGTACTTATAGATAAGTCAAATAATATAACTAGTTTGTTTCCGTTTAAGCCTCTGAAGGGTAGTTTCTGTATTTTTGAGTACGTGTATTTTGCTCGTCCTGATAGTGTGGTAGAGAGCAAACCTGTGTATGAGACACGTAAAAACATTGGTGCGATTCTTGCTACAGAAAGCCCTCCTCCAAGTGATGTAGACATGGTAGTGCCGGTACCGGATTCTGGCATTCCAGCGGCTATGGGTTATGCAACAAAATCAGGAGTGCCATTTGAGTTTGGCATAGTAAGGAACCGTTATGTAGGGCGCACGTTCATACAGCCAACGGATAAAGCCAGGAAGCTTGGAGTTGAGCTAAAACACAATGCAAACTCGGCAATTTTAAAAGGTAAGAGCATAGTGTTGGTGGATGACAGCATAGTACGTGGAACAACACTGCGTGAAGTTATAGTTTTACTTAGAAAAGCTGGTACCAAAAATATACATCTTAGGATATCGAGCCCTCCTACAGTGTACTCATGTTTCTATGGGATAGATACTCCACATAGGTCAAGTTTGGTAGCTAATAACATGTCTATAGCAGACCTAGTAAAAATGCTAGATTGCGACAGTCTCTCATTTATCAGCATAGACGGGCTGTATAAAGCCATTAGGGGTGCAAAGCGAGACAATGACAATCCACAGTACTGTGATGCATGCTTCACCGGGTATTATCCCGTGGGTGAAATGGAATGTAGTAGTAGCTAATAATACCGTACAGGAGCAATTATTCGTACATGTGCTACACTGTCTGCAGATATGGTTTATCTACTGGTAAACAGGCTGGATGCATGGTATTGAGCTTGTGTTTAATTAGATGCCTTCTCGTAAATCTTCAGGTATTCAGGAACGATTTCTTCTATAGTTGTTTTTCCTCTTTTCACATTGCTGGAATCTGGCAAAATAATATCATACTTCATCAGCTCAATCTGGTCTCTCGTCACTATTGGTTCGGACAATCCTGTTGCTGGTTGTAAGATAAAGGACACAATCTTTCTTTCACAGATATAAGCTATAAACTTGGCCATTTTGCTTGGAATAGATAGCATCGCCTTCTTCCTTCCCGTAGCCGCAAGGACAAACTTTATCAGGTCTTTCAAAGAATATACTTTAGGGCCAGCAACTTCATATGTTCCAGATGACACCTGATTCACTATCAAGTCCATAGCAACGTTGACGACATCATCAACATGTACGGGTTGTAGTAGATTTTTTCCCCCACCGAACAGTGGCATAAACGGAGCTACTCTCGCTAGGTTAGCAAACTTGTTGAAGAAATTGTCACCGTCTCCAAAGACTAAATTAGGCCTTAGTATTACCGCGTTTTCGCATACATCTTTAATGCGCTTCTCCCCTTCTAACTTGCTTTGTGCATAGGAAGATGTTTTTGCTATATCTGCTCCCATGGCTGAAAAATGCACAAACATTTTACCGTGCCTCGTCGCGAGTTTTGCTATATTGCTGGGAAAAGTTACGTGTAGGTACTGCAATACAGCACTTCTAGGATCACCGATTGTACCTACAAGATTTATTACCACATCACAATCAGCTATGAGTTTTTGTATCAACACAGCATCGGAGAGTTTACCGCATACGATGTCAACTTGCCCTAGCCTTCCAAAAAGTTTTAGCCTTGCAGCTTTCTCGTGATTACGTGTGTAAACGGTAACAGAACATTTGCGAGCCACTAGTTCGCATACCAAATATCTGCCTATAAATCCACTTCCTCCAAACACCAAAACTTTTTTCATGAAGGCCTCCGCGACTCCTTAGCGAACTTTACATTATTCACACTTTTACATGCTGCGCAATCCCAAGTATGGTATCAAACCCCTTTACAGTTTAGATCTCGAAAAAAGACATGATTCTTGTTGTCAAAATACCACTGTGTATCATACAAAACTCCCCTGCAATTAGGTTAACAACTAGTACTTGATGTGGGGCAAAGAGTGTCCAAATATTTGAGTCAGTTTGTAGGCTAACTTACGACCATCTTCGTTTTTAACAATATCGCTAACAGCAGCATAGGCTTTCACCATGGCATGAAAATCTTGAGCATCTGCAAACTTAAAAGCTGCAACTCCCGATTGACGACAACCTAACATATCGCCGCCACCACGTAATATAAGATCTTGTTCTGCAATGTGAAATCCGTCATGAGAGCCGCGCAAAACGCTAAGTTTACGATATGCAATTTTGCTCACAGGACCATGTAGCAAGATACAGTAAGACTGCTGGTGGCCTCTGCCAACGCGCCCTCGCAACTGATGTAACTGGGATAAACCAAATCTCTCAGGATTTTCTATGACAATTATGGTTGCGTCAGGGACGTTTATACCAACTTCGATAATGGAAGTAGCAACTAGCACTTTAATATTACCAGCGTAAAATGCTTGTAAAGCACTTTCATTGCTGGTTTGCGTCATGGCTCCATGAGATACACCAACAATGTTGTTGCCGAACATGTTTTTTAGAAACTCAAATCTTTCTTCGACAGAGGCAACATCGTTATCTTCTGAACCCTCAATATAAGGGCATATCCAGTAAATTTTATGGTCGCGTGATATCATGTTTTTCAGCCTTTTGCACAAATCATCTATCATGCATACCTTCACGATACTGGTTTTTACAGGCAACCTGCATGCGGGCTTATCTTTCAAAGTAATGCGGTCCATATTGCCATACAGTATCTGCTCTAGTGTTCTAGGTATGGGCGTTGCAGTGATAAACAATATGTCTGCTGAGTCCCCCTTTTCTATCAACTTCATGCGTTGCAACACGCCGAAACGCTGTTGTTCATCTATAACCACAAGCCGTAAGTTATGAAATTTTACGGATTCTTGGAACAAAGCATGTGTTCCTATCAAAATGTGAATTTCACCTGATAACAATCTAGCATGTATCGCATTTTTGTTTTTGGTTTTACCAGTCAATAGTTCGATACATATATCCAGGCCTTCTAGTAACTTTTTTATCCAGGAGCAATGCTGCTCTGCTAGCATTTCTGTTGGAACCATAACGGCCACCTGCCCCCTGCTTTCTACTGTGTTGAGCATTGCGAATAGCGCAACAACTGTCTTTCCGCTTCCTACATCTCCCTGTAGAAGTTTTGCCATTTGTTGATCAGATATCTGCGCCCTAGTAATCTCTCTTATCGCAGATTTTTGCCCTGCAGTAAGTTCGAAGCCCAGTCTTTTTAAAACCTCCTGATAATTAGTACCCTTCACTTCGAGTGCAACACCTTTTCTCCTACCATGTTGCCTAGCAAAATATACCGCTGCGTGGTAAGCCATAAGCTCATCGTACGCTAGTCGTCCCTTTATACGTCGTATTTCTTCAACGTTTTCAGGAGTGTGCATTTTATAGACACTTTCTTGCCAACTTAGCCATGAATTTTCTTCTATTAAATCTGTGGGAAGCCACTCATGTTGTGCTTGAATAGACTTTAGCGCAACTTTTATGAACTTTTGTATAACCCTGGAATGCAACCCTTTTGTTACGGAGTATACAGGTTCCAGTGCACATATTTCTGTAAATTTTTTTAGATTATTAGTGCAGTAATCTGGATGCGTGATCTGCATCTCCCCGCAATGTATTTCAAGTTTACCACTTACCAAACACTGCTTGCCTACTTCTAGTACGCTCTCAAGATATGGCTGTGAGTAATTGAAAAATATTAGCCAAATATCACCAATTTCTGTACCTAATTGTACTTTGTATGGAGATTTACTAGATTTCCTTCTCTTATATGGAGGGACGTGCTTCTTTGTGACGGCGAGGAATGTAACAACACTGCCTCTGCGGGATAAAGGAGTTAATTGAGAATTTCTTCGATCTACATAACTGTATGGAGCATATAATAGCAAATCTACTATCCTTGAGCCTCCACAGAGTTTTTCAAGCAGCGGGCCCTTCTCGTTGTCTACTCCTTGTATATCATATATGCTAGAAAACATCCCAGGTGTTTCAGGTAATTTTGCAGCTTTGCCTACACGATTAGAAGAACTTGATGAAGAATTGTGTATTATTGCCATAGGTTAGAGATGGATATACTACTAATAATAACAGGCAGCATTGCTGCTTATAAAGCACTTGAGGTTATCAGAGAGTTAAGAAGAAGAAAATACAATTTACATTGCGTTTTAAGCAAAGCAGGAGAACAATTCATTACACCGCTGTCCGTATCAGCGCTTTCTGATGCTAATACTTACACTGAGAGTGACGCCTTTTCTCCTCAGGAGTGTATGAAGCATATTTCCATGTCCAGGAGCGCAGACCTAGTATTGGTTGTTCCCGCAAGTGCTGATATCATGGGAAAGGCGGCTCACGGTATATGTGATGATCTGCCTACTACAATTCTCATGGCAGCTAATGTTCCCGTGATAATGGCTCCAGCTATGAACACCGTGATGTGGCAATCTCCAGCTATGCAGCGTAATTTAAATACTTTGAAGCAAGACAAAGTATTTATTATTGAACCTGAAATAGGGGTTCTTGCTTGCGGTGAGGAGGGCCCTGGAAAAATGGCAAAAGTTGAAAATATAGTGGCATTTGTGGAAAAATTTCAGAAATGTTAGCAGAAAACATGTCGTTTTCTGAACCTATTACACTAGAACTGCAGATGTGTCGGATTATTTAAACTTTTTGAGAGCAGAGCAGGTGAAATTGCATAATAAATGTAAATATGCCATAAGGTATTTTGATTATCTATACTAAAACACCGAAGACTGAAAGGAGCGTAAAGATGCTGAAGGCTCTGAGTAATGCGAGTCTTTAGAGAGCCGTTGTGCGGTATATAACACTGCTAAAGTATAGCCTATAGCCATAAAAAACTATGGCTCAGGAATAACCAATATTAGGTTCTGCACCCATGGCCGTTGAATGATATGCATAACAGGGAAATGCACGTATCATAGCATTACACTTAATAACCAATACTAGTCTGAGGCAACTATAGAAGAGAATAAGTCATGTCAGCGTAGTTCTTACCCACTATGGCATAAAAGACGTATACTACCATGCCCATGTAGTTCTACGACTTCTTCCTCTGTAAAACCTCCAGGTTTTGCTGAGAAAAAAGAGTACGTAATTACTAAAGATATACAAAAGCATCCTGTAAGTGGTGCAATAGCGCATGTTGACTTCCAATTTGTAGATCAAGATGCGGAAATGAAAATGGAAGTACCGCTAGTGTTCTTAA
>NZ_JAHLEX010000054.1 GCF_023476575.1 Anaplasma phagocytophilum
ACTACGATCTGTAATGCTGTGTAAACTTTTAATTTATGGATACTGGAGCCATGCCAGTACATACAGTACTGGATAGAAGGTGTTTTTGCGTGCTACCACGCTGCCCTCTGCTTTCTTACTCAAGCCATGGACAAATACAATAATTGAGAGCAACCTAGGTTTACAAAAATATTGGCGTAACATTGCATCACTCTTTGACATACTACATACAGCTATCTCATATGTGGGTGGATTATGTAACTATAAAGACTCTACAGCAGCGCAGTGTCTAATATTCATTACATAAAACTATATTTACATAGCTCAACAACACACCAATCTCTCAACTATTTAAAACACAATAATGGTCGTAATAACAGAGCTTTCTTTACATACATTAAGTACACAGATACTAGAATTTTTCACCTAGAAAAATAAACCTCTTCTTAATCCAATACTACCCCTGTATTTACCTCGCCCCTAATTTCTCTTTTCTCCCTTCCATAAACAAGCTCATATACCACACTTGACAGAGAACCGCGACTTACCTTGACCAATGTATCTTCGCACGGGACCACCCGAAAGTTTAGCGAAACTTCGTCCAATAACATGGCATCTATGGGAACACTATACTCATTACCCCTCATTAGTACATCTACACCCAAATTGCTCCAATAGGACTTAATATATAACTCTAAAACAGTATAAACAGAGCATGTTTCTAACTCCAAAGGCTCTACACCCCGCAGTACACTCAATTCCTTTGCTGCCCACATCCATACCGCAAGTTTCACAAAAAACCTGAGAATGCTAGGATCTGGCCACGCACATGCACAACACGTGGTTTCCAATATTTCAAACTCCCTTAGCATTCTATAGATCCTGTTCCTACCACTACGTATATACTTCTCCTCCTCTTCTTTATTCTCTTCCCAATAAACATGATTCTCTTCTCTATGGTAAGAGAGCATACTTAAAATCGTCTGTTCGTTAGGTCTGATCCGACCAAAAACATCAAAATTTTTAATTCTATAGGAAATATCTGAAACTAGCATCCTATAATGAGCATCATTCTTAAGAAGCCTATATACCCTGGTTTGATGAAAATACGGGACCATGATGCCACACATGGCAAAAAACTCCATGCCCTTCTCATCCACAAAATCCAATATCATGGAGTGAGTCACATCATTTGCAGAAAACCTCAGGAGATCATCCATATGCTTTCTCATAATCCCAAATGTCTTCACCTCACTGCATAGATCACCGTATATACTACTGAGCAATTTACCTTGAAACATCTCCCCTCCTAGAGATGTCATTGCAACGTGAATTGCAACTTCTTTGCTCCCAAAATCGTGCAGCATAATACCGTTTAACCACGATTTTAGACTAGTTCTATCGAAAACGTTATGAGTATCTCTGGACAGCATCACATACATAACGGCAAGCATATGCATGAGTGCTTTTTCTGCATAAACACATTCTCGCTTATCAAATTTACTATAACCCTCTGCTCCTCTTTGTAGACTCTCTAGAAAAACAATTTCACTATTAGAAAGACAGGTGTTGCCAGGCCCCTTATTTTTGCTTCGTGCAATATCCTTGCTGTAGTCAATTACGTGCTGAAAGACTTCTTTATAGTTGTACGCCACCCACCATGCCCCCGGAAATGCATCGAAGATCGACGCACTGTCTACATCCATAAGTGCTTGCTGATAAGGTCTAGTACTCTTAGCCATACCTAGACAACAAACAGGGAACCACTTAAAAAATTCCATACCTATACCAGAAATTAATTCTTGCGACATGGCCATGGAATACAAAATATACTCAACTACACTTCCCCTGAAATCCTCAACCATTGATATAGATATATGACCCTCGTGAGGCAGTACTTTGAGCATTTTATTCATAGCACGCCTTCTAATCCCAGCAACGGATTTGCGTTCCTGAGACAAACAAAGAAATTTCTTCTCTAGCAATAATCTAAAATACCGCTCATCATGCTGTGAATAAAATTCTATAGGAAACGCTATACCATTGCGTGGAAGCTGTTTACACTCACGCAGGTTCCCTTCGTTTATCAGATAACTGTTAGCGTCAACCCCAATCTTGACTCCATCAGATGTCTCTACTCTGGAACTTTCACTTATATGAACTTTACTAGAAAAAGGAATTGCCTTAACACCAGGTTCTTCCAGCAAAGCCGTTATATAATAACCTTTTGTGCTACCAACGCACTCTTTCCTAAGCAGGGAGTACAACAGACATAACGCAAGAGAGATAAGCGTCAACGATACAAAAAGTAGCCACGTCGTAAAACGATCTTCAATTCCGTACTTAGCGCCTACTACGCCAGCTGATGCTAATACAGCTATTCCGCTTATAAGCAATACCTTTCCTGTACGTACGATAAGCCTACCCATCCCGTATTACCCCTTAAGTGGCACACCAGTAGGAAACACATCTCACACGTGAACATTTACAGCGATTATACTAAAATCTCAATACTTTTTTGCCCACTTCAACATACACCTGCTATATAACAGAATAGTTGTCCCACATAGCAACTGCAAAGAGAAAACCCCTTATTATGTGTGCACCTTGAGCTTTTGATAGTCACTCCGCCTTGCAGAAGAAAGGCCTATAATACAGGCCTTGATTAAAGTCAGCATTATTGTGTGTAAGACACATGGTGGGGCATATATAGTGATGAGAACTCAAAACATCTAAGGAGGGAATGTTAATTATGCGTGGCTCGGTGCTGAAATAGCCGTTGTGGATTCTGAATGTGCTGTTGAAATCATATTCCAAGACAAAGAGCACCTGAAGCAGCTAAACAGGAGCTCAACGACAAGGTGGTTAATCCGTTTGTGTGATGCTTAAAAGTACCGCACCTATGAGCTTACCGCCTGATGCTTTCTTCCAATAACTCGAGTAACACATATGTCTGACCATACATTTAATGCAGTTTCAAACATGTCAAGGATAGAATACATGGGCAATATCAAACCCATAACATGCAAGGGCACCTTCATGTAAGTAAGGTAGCTCATGACCATAAAATAACATCCCATAGGTACACCCGCATTACCTATAGCTCCTCCTATAGCGAAAATAACCCATATTAAGATTTCCATAAATGAAAAAGCATGCAAATTAACTTCACATACAAAAAGTACTGTTATCAAGATAAATGAAGCACATGCATTCATGTTTATGCTTGCGCACAGTGGCAATACAAAAGATGTTACTCTTTTTGATTCACTTAAACCTTCATGAACACACTTAATGGTAACCGGTAACGCAACCACGGATGATCTAGAAAAAAACGCAGTTACTAACGATGGTAAAACTGCTTTCAATGTGGGTATCACCGGAATACCTTTTGCAATCATTAACCCAGGCAATACAATAACTGCTTGTATGGCGTTGGCCAAGATAACACATAGTACATACTTTGTAAGCCCATTAGAAAAATTTTGTCCCTGAGGCATGCACAAAAACACAGTCATAAATCCCCATACCGCCAGTGGCATAAGATACGTAAGAAAACCTGCAGCTCGTAAAAATACCTCAAACATCGCAGAGAAAAATTTACTCAGAAACGCACGCTGTTCGTCTTCAATAAATAAGCACCCTGCCCCCAACAAAAAAGAGACTCCTATACAGCCTATAACATTATTATCGAGAAAAATACGCACGAAATTGTCTGGAAATACTGACATAAGATGTGCACCGTAATTCCAGTCCATCACATTAGATAAATCAGATACTTCAGAGATATTGATACCTTGAGCCGGCGCTATAACTATGTACAAACATAACCCGATCAACGCTGCTATCGCAGTAGTTGTCAGTGCATAAAATATAGTGCTACCAATAAGACTCTTAGCATCTTTTAGGCCGCCCAAGCCAGAAAAAGTCGACATTACGGATAGAAATATCATGGGAATGCCCACGAGTTTTAGCAAACTTATGAACATGGAACTGACACCCTGAGCTGCTTCTAATAGTACAGGAATATCCAGATACTTGGTTAAAAATGCAAAACATACAGCAAGAAAAATAAGAAAAAACTTCAACATACTACACTCAACAATCCCAGTACTTCAGCTCAAAACCATAACGCACACTACCTCTGCTAACACTTTACAAAAATAAAACCTCTCTACAAGCCAGAAAACTACGTCGTCAGATAGCTATAGGCATTACAAAGGAAAAGTAATACAACCCTAAACCCATTTCGCAAGCGGAGGCATTGACATCATTATGGCATCTGAATTGCCATCCGTCATTAATCCAAACCTGGTGCCACGATCGTAAAGCAAATTAAACTCCACATAGCGACCACGCCTGATAAGCTGATAATCTCGCTCTTCTTCACTCCACTCCTTATGCATACTCCGTCTTACTATCGCAGGATAAACCTCTAGAAAACATTCCCCCACAGCGCGAGTAAAGGCAAAGTCTCTCTCAAAACCTGTCTGCATATAATCGTAGAATATTCCACCTACTCCCCTAGGCTCCTTCCTATGCGGAAGATAGAAATATTCGTCACAGTTCTTTTTAAACTGATCGTAGTAGTGTACATCAAACTTATTACACATGGCTTTCAAGGCATCATGGAAGAAAATAGTGTCATCATAATTGTGATAAATAGGAGTAAGGTCGATACCACCACCAAACCAACTCTTTGAAGTACAAATAAACCTTGTATTCATGTGTACCGCTGGAACAAATGGTGAACACATATGCGCAACAATAGAAACTCCACTCGCCCAAAATTCACCGTTACTTTCCCTTGCACCTGGGATTTCTGCAGCAAAGTCGCTTTTCAGCTTTCCGTGCACGATAGAAAAATTAACACCTGCTTTTTCAAATACAGATCCCGAAATGATAACTGACTCCCCACCACCTCCTCCTTCTCTTTCCCATTTTCTTTTCTTAATTACGGGAGAATTGTCAGAAAAATCTGCCTCTACTGCAAGAAATGCACTAACTATTTTATCACTTAAAACAACAAACCACTCAGTAACTAAATCTTTTTTCCCGTCCATCTTAGAGCTCTCAACACATCAACAATCTACCTATATTTAAAGAGCACAAACAAAACACCCCTCTACCACAGAGAAGATGCTCTAGATAGTCCAAATATATTCCATCTAAAAGGTAATACTACGAAATTATGGATAACTCTACTACACCACAAACTGCGCTTCCTACCAACTCAGTCCTTAGAAAAATCGCCGCATATACTGGCACCAGTTCCGTTTATAGTAAATAATTCCATAAGCAAAATATGTGGTATCGAACCATCCACAACATGCGCAGTACCACACGTTTCCCTGGCAAATTTTATACAAGTTTGCAACCTCTGTACCATAGTCTCACAAACTTTACCGTCGTTTAACAACTTCTCAGCTTCCTCTACTGTACCTACCAGCAATTCATCATCATGCTGCATATTTTTTATATCCTCTGCACTATCAGCAAGGATAACTAACTTAGCCGCTGACAGTGAAGATGCAATAGCTCCTGCAACCAAATCAGGGCTGACTACATGTGTCACCCCATTTGGGCCTCTACAAATTGGCGAAATGATAGGAATAAAATCCGATTCCTCTAGGAAAAATAACAACTCCGTATTGACACTATGAGGCTCGCCTACAAACCCTATATCCATTATCTTTTCTACATTGTTTGGCTGCCCATTTCGTGCAGTGAAGCACACCTTCTTTGCCTCTACCAAGCATGCATCCTTCCCACTTATGCCAACGGCATAGCCGCCATTTTCATTAATTGTCTGAACAATTTCCTTATTTACCAAACCAGAAAGCACCATCTCTGTGATTTCTAAAACCTCAGAATCGACAACCCGGAAATCATTTACAAAAACTCCTTCTTTTTTGCCAAACTTCTCTAAAACCTCTTCTACCCGATAATTTCCGCCATGCACAATTATCGGATGTATGCCCACTTGCTTTAATAGCACTATGTCACTAGCAAAACTGTCCGCAAGCTTCTTGTCTTCAAGAGCCCTGCCATCGTACTTGATAACAAACGTCTCACCAGAAAACTGATGTATGCACTTTATAGACTCAGATAGAACCCGTGCTTCGTTTAACCACTGCTCTTCTTCGGAAAGCTGACCGCCATCAAGCCACGGACCCTTCTCCTTGCGAGAACCTTTAGATACATCTTGAAATTTCATGAGCCAACTCCCTTATTCCCTTTCCAGATTTACTACTTACCCACATGATAGGTCGTAGCAAAAAATCACCGCCTTGTGCTTGTTTTTGCACGAAAGATACCATACTACCAAGCTCTTGATCAGAAAGTTTATCCGCCTTTGTCAGAACGATACTGTAGTAAATACCGTGTTCCTCCAACCAGCACAAAAAATCCCTATCTATCTCCTTAAGACCAATTCTGGAATCTATAAGTAAAAGTAGCCTCTGTAAAGCTTCCCTACTCATTAAGTAGTGTTCCATGACGTCTATATACCCCCTGGTCGCTTCCTTAGATGCTTTAGAGTAGCCGTATCCTGGAAGATCCACCAATGCCACTATTCCCTTATTAAGGTAAAAGTTAATTTGCCTTGTAGAACCAGGATTAGAAGAAGTTTTGGCGTTTTTCTTGTTATTTGTAATAGCATTTATCAAACTAGACTTTCCCACGTTCGATCTACCTGCAAACGCTACTTCCGGGACACCAAAATCTGGAAATGACTTCCGAGCCTGCACTCCAGCAACAAATCTACAGCCAAGCATATAGACACCCCACTAACCTGGAAAAAATCCGTTCCAATCTATGTCTCACAGAGTAAACACAATCCGAATTCAACTTACCCCCAAATATCAACACTATAAAGCCATAGGGAGTCATTGTATAGAAATGAGTTTACAGGAAATCACGCCTGTCAATGAAGAATACTTTTCTGTATTCTCTTTTCATATTACTCGGATATCAATGTAAATCTATTGCAAACGGTAGTACAAAAATTTACAATTCCAGGTATGGGTGTTTGTAGCAGCAGTGTGCTTCTGTTGCTTATACACTTACTGTTTCTGGGCGTTTTAGAGGTACAGGTAGAATTATGAGCTTTGAAAGCAGCCTTGAGGGGTTGTGTGAGAAATTTCGCATTTTGAAACAACAGCTTTCCGCCCCCGAGACACTTGGAACTCAAGCTTTTGTCGTGGCATCGCGTGAGTATTCGGACTTACTACCTATAATGTCTTTGATTGAAAAATACAAATCTACGCAGAAGGAAATTGCAGAATTGGAAGAGTTAGTAAATAGCGCCAGTACAGATCCTGAGCTTCGCAGCCTAGCTAAAGATGAGTCGCACATCAAACAAAAGCTCTTGCCAAAGCTCAGGCACGAACTACAACTATCGCTGTTGCCTAAGGATAGAGACGATTCTCGTAATGCAATTTTAGAGATTAGAGCAGGCACAGGGGGCGAAGAGGCCGCGCTATTCGTGGGTAATCTATATCGTATGTACCTTAAGTATGCTGAAAGGAAAAATTGGAAGGTGGAAACCATTAACATCTCTACAACAGGAATCGGTGGCTATAAAGAGGCATCGTTTAGTGTAGGCGGTAAAGATGTTTTTGCGCGGCTAAAATTCGAATCCGGCGTACACAGAGTACAGAGGGTACCGGAAACTGAATCATCGGGTAGGTTACACACATCTGCTGCAACCGTAGCTGTTCTACCTGAGGTTGAGGAGGTAGATCTAAAAATTGATGAAAAAGATCTCAGAATAGACGTTTACCGTTCTAGTGGACCTGGAGGACAATCAGTAAATACCACAGACAGTGCTGTCAGAATAACACATATCCCTACCGGCATAGTGGTCATCCAGCAAGATGAGAAGTCACAACATAAGAATAAGAGTAAAGCCTTAAAAGTACTCAGGGCTAGGTTATATAACCTAGAAAAACAAAAAAGAGAGGAGGAAATATCTAAAATGCGTAAAAGTCAGATAGGTTCTGGAGACCGCTCTGAACGCATTAGAACCTATAACTTTCTTCAGTCCCGCATCACTGACCACAGGATCAATTTGACATCGTACAGGCTAGATTACGTAATGAAAGAAGGAGACCTAGACGAGTTTATAGACGCTCTAGTCGCAGATGATCAAGCTAATAAGCTAAAACAGATAACACACTGAGTCCTCGCATTATTCGGTGTATTACATGATAAATTTGACGTCGCACAAACTAGATTGTGTTATGAAAGAAGAAGACTTGGACGAGTTTATGGATGCTCTAGTCGCAGATAATCCAAGGTAGCAAAACCTTGATATGTGGCGAATTACTTTTCCTTGACGGTGCACTATGCAAGCTCTTATGTGTTTAGTTTTCTACTATGAATAAAATACAGATACCAAGTCAGGAACGCCGTTCTTTTTTAGTTTTCACATACGTGATGTCGGGCATACAGCAATAATCGGGCCCACTGGTGCGGGAAAAACTGTATTGATGAACTTTTTGTGTGTTCAAGCGATGAAGTTTTCT
>NZ_JAHLEX010000055.1 GCF_023476575.1 Anaplasma phagocytophilum
AGCGTGTACGTACTGATTTTATGGTAAGGGCGTATGCACATTTTCCAGAATTTCAAGATAATCTTTCAGAGCATATGCGTAAGCGTAGGTTAATAGGGGGTCTAGATTATAGATTTGATGTTGGTGCAACAATGGCTAGTGCAGAAAGTATGAATGAGGCTTGTAAGAGGGCTAAAGAATGTGTACCTTATGCTATTGTGCAAGCAATTCGTGAGCTCTATAGCACTACTGGAATGAATGTGGCTTGCAATATCAACAAAACAACTGGGCAGGTTTTATACGAAAGGCAACAAGAAATTCTTTCAGAGGAAGCAGATATGTGCCTTGTGGAATCGGTATCTGTTTTCACGGGTATGGAAGGTTCTTGTACTGTGGTATATCCCGAGCTTATGGCTGAAACAGCGGAAATTCATATGCGGGTTTGTGACTATCATTTATGCAAGGTTTATCTCTCAGATGCTCCTGAGTCAGGTCAAGGTAGTGTAAGTTGTAGATGCATAGATCTTTCTGCAAATGCTGCTACAGAAGGTATAGACGATCATAGTGAGGTTGGTAGTGGAGCGACAGGAGAATTGCTACTGGAAACAATGCCAGAAAATGCCATTACGGAGAAATATATCTGGTACGCTTTAAGCTAAAGTAGGTCTTTTAGAGGTGCTACTGTGTAGTAGGAAAGACTGATGTTTTACTTAGAGAAATATAGAAAGCGTTGTATTGAAGATGTCTACTCGGGTAGGTATTTTCTCTGCTTGCGTAGTCACTCCATGCAGACATATATTTTAGTCATAAAGTAACGACACACTCACATTGCAAAATATGTACCTCAAGAATAAGCGTACCGCGTGTTAATACAGTCTAGAGACGCGATACATTTTAATGATGTACTGAAGTTGCTATATCATAGTATAAACAGCGTAATATCTATGCTAGTATATTTGTCGTAGGTATTGGAGTAATGATGAAGTTATTATCGTATAGATAGAAAGGGAGAAACAAGCTTACGTTTCTTTCTACTAGATATTGCGATACTGGCTTTAAGTGATGGATTTATGCTGTTACAAGTGTTCTATCAATAATGGAAATTTCAACAGGTATTATGTAGAACTTGTATTAAAAGTATGGGGTTTTATAGTTCTATGGCACTTTGCACATCATTTTTAACTTGTGGGTTACATATTTTTACTAAGAATGAGTACGCATTAAAAATAGCGTGCTTAATGAATGGTTGCTTAGATAATGTCTCTTGAAGTTTCGCATATGGTGAGTGGCAAATTCTGAAGTGATTTTATATTGGGACTGTACAACAGTTTTACAGTGTAAGAAGTCAGATATGGGTTGTGATATATAGCGCATAAATATCATGGCTGGCAAAGCTTTATATGACATAAAGAAATGTTATATGCCTTTTAAGGCGTAGAGCTCATTTTTTGTACTGTGCTTTATTTTAAGTGGATTGACGTTTTACATTTGTCGGATTTTTTGTATTATGGTGCATGGGTTTTTCTTGGTGATATTTAAGCATGAGTAGTTACAACGCCAGCTCTATAACTGTTTTGAGAGGTCTTGATGCGGTTAAGAAGCGTCCAGGTATGTACATAGGTGATACCGATGACGGTTCGGGATTACATCATATGGCATATGAGGTAATAGATAATGCAATAGATGAGGCGTTGGCGGGTTTTTGTAACAAAATCAGCATTGTGATAGCTGCAGATGGATCAATTTCTGTCACTGATAATGGTAGAGGTATTCCTATAGATATACATGAAGAGGAAGGAATATCTGCAGCGGAAGTTATTATGACTCAGCTCCATGCTGGAGGTAAGTTCGATCACAACAGCTATAAGGTTTCAGGTGGTCTCCATGGAGTAGGGGTATCGGTTGTTAATGCACTTTCTAGTTGGCTAGAGTTGGTGATCTACAAAGAGGGTAGAGAATATTTTATGAGGTTTGAGGAGGGAAAGGCTATTGCTCCTCTGAAGATGGTGAGAGAGTGTGGAAACAAAAAAGGAACCTGCGTTCGTTTTATGCCGTCTTCCGATGTTTTTTCTTTTACTGATTTTAGTTATTCTACTCTTGAAAACCGTATCAGAGAGCTTTCTTTTTTAAATTCTAACGTAAGCATTAGTCTTAAGGATTTGCGTGAAAGTCCTGTTTTGGAATCAAGTTTTGGTAATGTTTCTGATGCGGGTGGTAAGGGTGTTGCCTTGTTTGTGGAGTATCTGGATCGTAATAAAACTCCTGTGACGCCCGTTATAACGCTTGGTGGAATTATGAGTGGCTATGAGATCTCTGTAGAGGTTTCAATGTGCTGGAATGACTCTTACTATGAGAACATGCTGTGTTTTACGAATAATATCCGTCAAAGAGAGGGTGGTACACATTTAGCTGGTTTTCGTTCTGCTCTTACTCGGTGTGTAAACAACTATGCTACTAATGAGGGATATCTCAAGAAGGCAAAGGTATCGATTATAGGGGAAGATGTTCGCGAGGGATTAACTTGTGTATTATCTATAAAAATGCCTGATCCTAGGTTTTCTTCTCAGACTAAAGACAAGTTAGTGAGTTCGGAAGCTAGGCTTGTTGTTGAAAGTATAATGTTTGAAAAGCTTTCTTCCATTTTTGAGACTAACCCTAAGCTTGCGATGAGTGTTGTGGAGAGGGTTATACGCTCTGCAAAGGGACGGGAAGCTGCGCGAAAGGCTAGGGAAGTTATAAAGAGCAGGGGGACTCTGGATTTTACTTCAATACCAGGGAAGTTGGCCGATTGTCAGGAGAAGTCGCCGGAGCTTTCTGAGCTATTTATAGTAGAGGGTAATTCAGCGGGTGGTTCTGCTAAGCAAGGTAGAGATAGGCGCTGCCAGGCTGTATTATCCTTAAGGGGTAAGATTTTAAATGTTGAAAGAGTGGGCTTAGATAGGACGTTGTCATCTAGTGAAATAATGTCTCTCATCATGGCTATAGGCAGTAATATTGGGATTGGGAGCTTTGATATATCGAAAGTTCGGTATCATAAAATAATTATTATGACGGATGCGGATGTTGATGGTTCGCATATTAGGACGCTGCTCTTAACGTTTTTCTTTAGGTATATGAGGGAGCTTATTGATGCGGGGTATTTGTATATAGCTCAACCACCTTTATATAAGCTAACTAAGCATAAGAAGGATACGTATATTAAGAATGATGAGGCTTTAAGCGATTATATAGTGGGGAATGCCACTAAAAACCTAGTTCTTAGTGGAGTAGGAGAATGTTCAGGTGATGAGCTTAAAGCTGTTCTACGTAAGTGTGTGCGTATAGCTAATATAACAAAGACCTATTCTCGGATGGTGCCGCAGGAGGTTTTAGAGGCGCTAATCGTTCGATATAAGAGGCAGGGAATGGGAAGTTCGTCTGAGCTTATGGCTTATATAAACAGCATCTTTCCTGAATATGAGTGGAATGTTGAAGTGCTGGAAGATGGTAGGCTGCAGATTCTAAAATTATCACAGGGCATGGTTGATAGATACTATCTGGATGCGGATTTTATGAACACAAGAGATGTGCAGACGATATTATCGGTACTTGATGGTATAGAGAATGTGTTTACAGAAGATACGGTATTGACTGCTAAGGATTGCACGATCAGGGTGCATTCTCCTTGTGTTTTGGCTAGTAGTGTTGTGGAATTTGGTCGTAAAGACATGGCTCTTCAGAGATTTAAAGGTCTTGGGGAGATGAATGCGGATCAGTTATGGGATACTACGTTGAACCCTCAGACCAGGACTTTATTGAAGGTGAAGATTGCTGATGCAGAAGCTGCTGATGCCATTTTTTCTGTGCTAATGGGGGATTTTGTAGAGCCTAGACGTGATTTCATTAACAACAATGCTTTGAAGGTTCAGAACATAGACTCTTAAGTAGGAGTTGAGCGGAAAGTGATTCATGCTTCATGAGTATGGTTTTGAGGTAGTGAAGCTGGTTGGATTGTCTTTATTCTATGCATTGCTTGTATAGTGCGATAAAGTAATTTATGCATAAGCGCACAGCGCAGTGGATTGTCTTGAGTAAGAAGTATGTTGCTATAATAAAGGGTTTTGGGGTTCTTATATATGCATATCTAAATGTGATATATTTTTTATACTATATGTTTTTACCTCTTTATAGTTTATTGTGGTA
Source organism: Anaplasma phagocytophilum (assembly GCF_023476575.1). Lineage (GTDB taxonomy): Bacteria > Pseudomonadota > Alphaproteobacteria > Rickettsiales > Anaplasmataceae > Anaplasma > Anaplasma phagocytophilum_A. Next base: position 4,162 of record NZ_JAHLEX010000055.1, read on the forward strand.
CGTTAGGTATTCCTAGATGCGTGTATACTTTGGTTATCTTGGAATGTGGTGTAAGTTAGCCTCTGAGACGTGTTAATTCTGAGATCGCTTGGCTTATGAGCAGTATATGCTCTGTAAAAGTCTGCATGTTCTTTTAAATAGTTTTTGTTTTGCTATTAGTTTTGTTTTAGTAGTGTTGCCGCTTACCCGTTGGGTTTGGTTTATGTATTGACGGAGTGGGGCTATTTGATAGAATTGTCCCTGTTTCTTTGTGGGTAATTAGTATGGCTAAGGGTGGAAAGGTTGCAAAGACAGCGAGTAAAAACAATCCTCTGCAACGGAAAAAGGGAATTACTGCAAAATTATACAATGGTAAGCAGGTGAAGCCTGTAAAATATGTTAATCGTGATAAGGGACAAGTCTTTATGGCTGCTCAGTTTGATGATGAGAGCCTGGTGAAGGGAGCTAATGGTCTTCCTCTCGAATGGTCTAGTATATAGAGGTCTGTTATGGTTGAAGTTACTGTCAATTCTGTAAGCATAGACGTAGAAGATGGAATGACGGTTCTTCAGGCATGTGAGATAGCAGGGGTGGAGATACCTAGATTTTGCTACCATGAGCGTCTGGCAATAGCTGGAAATTGCAGGATGTGTCTTGTGGAAATAGTGGGGCAGCCAAAACTGGCGGCATCGTGTGCCATGCCCATAGCAAATGGTATGGTAATCAATACAGATACTGAGAAGGTAAAAAAGGCTAGAAAGGGAGTCTTAGAGCTTTTATTGGTTAATCATCCTCTGGATTGTCCTATATGTGATCAAGGTGGAGAGTGTGATCTTCAAGACCAGGTAGTCGCCTATGGATGCGGGATAGGTAGGTATCACGAGGAAAAAAGAGCTGTATCAAAGAAGGCTTTTGGTCCTCTTATAGAAAATTCTATGAATAGATGCATTCACTGTACTAGGTGTGTGCGATTTCTCTCGGATGTTGCTGGAACCTATGAATTTGGTACTTTCGGTAGGGGGGAGAGGATAGAGATAGATACTTGCGTTGAACAGGGGGTCACTTCTGAGTTATCGGGAAATATAATCGATTTATGTCCAGTAGGGGCGTTGACGTCGAAGCCATATGCATTTAAAGCTAGGCCTTGGGAGTTGTATCACTGTGATACGATAGATGTGATGGATGCTGTAGGTTGTAGTATACGGGTAGATTGTAGAGGTCTCGATATACTAAGGGTTCTACCCAGGCTGAATGAAGACGTAAACGAAGAGTGGATTTCTGATAAGACGCGGTTTGCATATGATGGTTTGGCTTTGCAGCGCTTGGATAAGCCATGTGTCTGGAAGGGTGGTAGGCTTGTAGAGGTAAGCTGGGATGATGCTATTGAGCTAGCTAAAGATAAATTATCTGGGGTTCAGCGTGGTAAAATTGCGGCAATTGCGGGGGATCTAGTAGATTGCGAGTCTATGTTTCTGCTTCGAAGACTTATGTTGCATCTTGGAAGCAGTATCATGGATTGTAGGCAAGATGGTGCTAAACTGAGTGCTCTTGCTAGAGGTATGTATCTCTTTAATACATCAATTGCGGGGATGGAGGCAGCAGATTTTTGTTTGTTGATTAATGCAGATCTGAGAGTAGATGCTCCAATTATAAATGCTAGAGTGCGTAAGCGGTATCTTGAAGGGGATATGCGCATAGCATCTATAGGATGTAATTTTAGCTATAACTATCAAGTGGATCATCTCGGTGATGGTATGGCGTTACTAGGAGAGATATGCAATAGCAATCATGAGATATGCGAGGCTTTGATGGCTGCGGAGAATCCCATGATAATTTTGGGACAGGATGCTGTTGTTGGTGATAAAGGGCATGCTGTGCTAATGAATGTGCTGCGTATTGCTCAGAAATTTAATGTTGTGCGAGATGGTTGGAATGGGTTTAACGTCTTGCATAAAGCTGCGGCAAGGGTAGGTGGTTTGGATATTGGGTTTTTACCGGAGGATCCTGTGAATTTCGGTGTTTCGGATATACTTTCTGCTGCTGCAAATAATGATATACAGGTGTTGTATTTGCTTGGTGCAGATGAGATAGATGTTTTTTCTGTAAGAGCTAAGAATCCTGATCTCTTTGTTATATATCAGGGGCATCATGCTGATCAAGGAGCGCAAGTTGCTGATCTAATATTGCCGGGTGCTGCATTTACGGAAAAGAGGGCCACTTATGTTAATACTGAAGGTAGAGTGCAGCGTACAGAGTTTGCAGTGCGTTCTCCAGGGGAATCAAGGGAGGATTGGAGTATAATTAGTGATCTTGCTGCGCGGTTAGGATGTCCTTTTGGCTATGAATCGGTCTTTGATGTATGGAGGGGGTTGGCTGTCCTTGGTGTACAATTTGAGGATAGTAATATAGGCAAGCTTGTGGCTTCTGAGGGGGATTTTTTAAAGTCTTTTGCTTTTGAAGGTGTCGATTCTTTGCTTGAAGGTAAATTTGCTGTTGTTGAGAAGAATTTTTATATGACTGACCCTATAAGTAGGGCTTCACCTACTATGGCTAAGTGTACTAAGTTTTTTATGAGGCAAGTCTGCTGATATGGATACTTTGTATGGGTGGTTAGTTGATTCAGGAATGCAGCTAGTAGGTATGGTCGCCTTAATGGTGGGTGTGCTTGTGAGCGTTGCCTATCTAGTTTATATGGAACGGAAGGTGATGGCCTTCATGCAATTGAGGCATGGTCCTAGTGTTGTGGGGCCTTGGGGTTTATTGCAGCCATTTTCTGATGCGCTGAAGTTGCTTGCTAAAGAGTGTATTATTCCGTTTAAATCCAGGGGGTGGGCATTTTTTACGGCTCCGGTTATTACCTTTGCGCTTGCGCTTGCGGGGTGGGCAGTAATTCCTTTAGGTGCTACTGAGTTGGTGAAAGATGGGGTTGTTGTGGTAAAGCCCTATGTGGTAGCTGACCTTAATTTGGGGGTGCTCTATGTTTTGGCTATATCATCTCTAGAGGTGTATGGCATTATTATGGCAGGATGGGCTAGTGGCTCAAATTATGCATTTTTAGGTGCTATAAGATCAGTGTCCCAGATGATTTCGTATGAGATGTCTATGGGTCTGGTTATGTTGTCGGTCTCATTATGTGCTGGTTCTTTGAGGTTGACTGATATTGTTGTGGCAAGACATGCAATGCCTTATTGGATGGATTTACTTCTCTTGCCTATGGCGGGTGTATTTTTTGTTTCTATGTTAGCGGAGACGAACCGCCACCCTTTTGACCTTCCTGAAGCTGAATCTGAATTGGTATCCGGATATAACGTTGAGTATTCCTCGATGTCGTTTGCGATGTTCTTTTTGGGAGAATATGCCAACATGATATTAGTTAGTGCAATGATGGTTGTGCTATTTTTAGGTGGTTGGTATCCTCCTCTAGATATTCGTGTTTTGTATTTCATTCCTGGATTTGTTTGGTTCTGTTTCAAAGTATTTCTTTTGCTATTCTGCTTTATTTGGGTGAGATCTACTGTTCCTCGGTATAGATATGATCAGCTCATGCGTTTGGGATGGAAAGTGTTTTTGCCATTCTCTTTTGCTTGGGTTATGGTGATATCGGGTGTTCTTTTATGGTTCAAGGCTCTGCCTGGTATGCAAAACTAAGATCACGGGCAGAGCCATCTCGATTATCATGTTTTCTAAGCCTCTACGTAGAATATATGTAACGTTTGGCTGGAAACATGCATTGTAGATATATATACCAAAATATCTTAATGCGGAAAAAAGGTTGGGAATTTCCAGACTGGGTAAAAATTAAATGATTTGTTCAGATGGAGTTCAATGACATCATGCTTATAGCTTATTTGTAGCTCGGAACGAGATTGGTTACGAGTACTTCTAAATCAAGGTTATATTAGGGGAAGATAATGAAAGTGAGGAAGATAAAGCTCGTATGGTATATCTTCTAGATAAGTAGTTAGCTTATGGTGCAGTGACTGATCAGACTGACAAGCTTGCTGCTGCCCTTGCCAAAATCCCTGGCAAAGACATTGTTCACTTTGCTAAGTATGAAATC
>NZ_JAHLEX010000056.1 GCF_023476575.1 Anaplasma phagocytophilum
TAAGGAGTTAGCTTATGATGTAGTGTCTCTCGTTTACAAATGAGTTTAATATGCGAGGAGACTAAGTAACTACGCTCCTCCGAGTATCTAAAAGCAGTCTCTAGGTATGTTTTGTCTCGTAATCTTTGGATTTCATATCTGGTTTATGTATAAGGATCTATTATTAGATAAGGTAAGGACATTGTTCACTTTGCTAAGGCTGTTGAAATTTCTCATCCCATCATCGATGGTAAGGTTTGTAGTGGAAGTCATGCTAAAGGGGAGGACACCGATGCGACGACGTATAAAGCTGTACCCAGTGCTAGCACGGACACGGCACAATGTAGTGGTTTTGGAGCTACAAGCGGTGGGAAAGCTGATCATAAATTTCTTAGCAAGTTTGTAAGCCTTGCAGGAGTAGGCGAAGGTAAAAACTGGCCTACGGGGAAAACGTTCCAGACGAGCGCTGCGAAAGATGGTGTCCCGAATGGAAACGCCACAGCCGTAGCTAAAGATCTAGTAAAGGAGCTGACCCCTGAAGAACAAACCATAGTAGCTGGGTTACTAGCTAAAACTATTGAAGGTGGTGAAGTTGTTGAAAGATTCGTATCTCCATATCTAGCATTGTTATCTTAGGAGTAGTAGATTGGACATAGAGTCAGTGCCGTGGAAGTACGTTACAGTAATCTAATATATTAGACTTTGGGTGCTATTATCAGGCCCCTGGTTTATACCAGAATAAGATATCTAGGATATCATTTCAGAATAAGGGTAATGACCTTACGTTGTTGAGAAATTAGTGTGCTTTCTTCTACCCCTCATTAGAACCTGAGATGGGTTGCTGTATCTTCCTATTGGGCGGTAGATTATAGATGCATCATCAATACTATATGTACGTTACTGAAGTCTAATGAGTTGCTTTCTAATTCTCTATCGTAGTGTGAAAGGTTCATATAATATATATAACCTTGCTATTAGACAAATAAGGAAGAGATTAAGCGTGGGTACTGATGATTACACGTACTTTCAGAATCGACGATTGATGTTGGTATATACACCCATGGGCTTATATCTTTGAAGATATAGCACCTAGTTGTTGCTGGATATTCTAGTAATAGCTTCGAAAAAGATTTCTTTCTTATGAATCTTGCAAATACTTCGGTAAAAGCCTCTATCACGCGTCGTATGAACGATATAGTTCTACACCAAAACCGCAATGGAAAAGCTATACTAGACGTTGTTGTGCTAATTAAGAAGTGATTTTTGTGTTAACTTGATGTAAATAAAAGAATAGTAGGTTCTGATGATGTTTGGGCAGCCTTGCAATGGGGCTGGTTTCTCCACTGCTTGGTTTTGTTTCAACTAGTTGGTATTGGATATGTTTGGTCTTGGAAAGGAAAAAAAAAAGCCCGTGACAGGTTCTGATCGTGATTGCGTGTCAGGAAAAATCGGAGATTGGTATCATGATAGATACGGGTCCGTGGTCGTGCAGCGCAATATACTCCTTCTTCTTGTAGTGTTGTCGGTGTTTTGTATTGCTGTAAGTACTTTCGTCATTTTCAGAATAGGTAAAACAAGAACAATAGAACCCTTCGTTGTAGAAATAGAAAAGAAGTCAGGGATTACAACGCTAGTAAACCCTATGACTGTAAAACAGTATTCTGCCGACGAGGTATTAAGTAATTATTTTATAGTGGAGTACATAAAGGCTCGTGAGCTCTATGATCCTAACAATTTCCAGTATAACTACTATACGAGAGTACGTCTCCTTTCGTCCCAAGATACCTACAGCGAGTTTCGTAGTTGGATTCGTCCTAGTAACCCTTCTAGTCCTATGACGCTCTATTCAGATGTTGTATCAGGAGCTCTAAAGGTGCGCTCTCTGCAACATCTAGAGGGGGGGCAGGTTCAGGTGCGGTTTACTATGGAATTCGTTAATCATAGCGGCTCGATTATAAAGAGAGATAGAATTGCTACTCTTTCCTTTAGGTATTCCTCTCTTGAGATGACTGAACAAGATAGACAGGTGAACCCTTTGGGCTTCCAGATCACTTACTATAGGGCGGATGATGAATTTCTATAAAAATTTTTATGTTGCTTTTGTAACGGCTTTAGCACTGTTATCTATGAGTGAAGCATGCTTTGCCAGCTCAAATATTGGCATGCCAGTTTCTGTAGATAGTAGAATAAAGACGTTTGTCTACAGTCAGAATGAGGTTTTTCCGGTTGTGTTCAACTATGGCTATCATTCCTATATAGAATTCTCGCAAGGTGAGACGGTGCGAGTTATGGCTTTAGGAGATAATGCAAATTGGAAGATAAGGCCAGTGGACAACAAGTTATATGTCATGCCCCTGGAAAAAGAGGGGCACACTAATATGCTCATAGAGACGAGTAAGGGGCGGAGTTACGCTTTTGATTTGATATCGACTGCGATTCCTCTGAGTGTAGGTGCTGCGTCTAGTATTGACAAGTTGGGTAAGGCTAATTCTGCATTAGCAGACTTGGCTTATGTAGTGCGTTTTTACTACCCGCAGAATGATAGAAATTTTGATATCATGGGACAGAAACTTGAGATATCTCCTCCTAGCCTGGCTAGCGGTTTAGATGCTGATGATGTGGAAATAGAGCCAAATGCAACTAGAACCAACTATCTGTTTATGGGTGGAAGTGCTCACGTTTCTCTAGCTCCTGCGCAGGCTTTTGATGATGGGTATCTAACATACTTTCAGTTTGGTAAAGATAGCAAAGAAATTCCTAAAATCTACGTTGTGAAGAAGGATGGAAAGAAAGTTCCGTGTAAAATGCTGCTTCTTAGGGACTATGTGATAGTTGAGGGGGTGTATGAGCTGTTTTACCTTGATTTTGGTGATGGCAGGAGTGTAGAAGTTGTGAATCAGGCTCTTAGTTAGAATTTGTCGATAGTAGGTGCAGAATGGCTGACGAAATAAGGGGTTCTAGCAGCGGAGAGAACATTGAGGATGATGTTAATATAGTAGGTGTGGCAAAGAGTAAGAAGCTCTTTGTTATTATAGTGGTGCTGATTGCTACTGGACTTATGTACTATTTTTTCTTCTTCAATAAGGAGTCTTCGGATAATGAGGAAGATACGCAGATTCCTCGTGTTATTGAAGAGAAAGAAGTAGAGAAATTAAGGAAGGATGCGGGGAGGCCAGCTCAGGAGACTGCTCCTAGAATCTTGACGCCGCCACCGAGGTTGCCAGAGTTGCCGCCGCTGGTGATGCCTACTGTGCCGGATATTCCTGTGGTAACAAAATTGCTTAAGCCGCCTGTAGAGGAGGAGCTTATTGATGAGTATAATGTGCAAGAAGTTCCTTCACCAATGGGGAATATCTCTCCTCCTGAACATAAGGACATATCTTTACCTTTGCCGTATAAGACGATGTCAACTGAGCAGCCGTCGTTCCTGGGGTATGATAAAGAGAAAAGAGGTGCTCCTATGATCGCGTTCGGTGGTGCTGGGGAGTTTGCTGGTGACGAATCGGGTGCTGGCTCTATAGGTAAGGAAGATGCTCGGTTTACTGCATGGCAGGGGCTAGAGGGAACTCAATCTCCTAGCGTTAGAGCGACGAGGGTAGGAGATACGAGGTATATAATACTGCAAGGCCACATGATTGATGCTGTTTTAGAGACGGCAATAAACTCAGATATTTCCGGGGTGCTCAGGGCTGTAGTGTCAAGAGATGTATATGCTTCTTCTGGGGATACTGTTGTAATACCGAAGGGGTCTAGGCTTATTGGTAGTTATTTCTTTGATTCTTCCGGCAACAATGCAAGGGTTGACGTTAATTGGTCTAGGGTAATTTTGCCTCACGGTGTTGATGTGCAGATAGCTTCTAGTGGGACAGATGAGTTGGGTAGGAATGGTATTTCTGGTGTCGTAGATAATAAAGTCGGCTCCATATTGACTTCTACTATCTTTTTGGCGGGTATATCTTTGGGGACAGCTTATGTGACCGATAAAGTGCCGTCGTTGCGGTCGGAGACGGTAAAGGTTGAGACTCCTGCGGATGGTAAAGATGAGAAGAAAACTACTTCGTCATCTCTTTCAACGAAGATAGTATCTGACGCTGTTAAGGATTTCTCTGATTCTATGAAAGATATTGTGAATAGGTATATAAATAAGACTCCTACGGTTTATGTGGATCAGGGTACTGTAATGAAGGTATTTGTAAATCAAGACGTAGTGTTTCCTCGTGATGTGGTGAGGTAGGCATGGGGGTAGAGTATTATTGGGATGGAGTGCACTGAGGTAAGGGTATGACTGGGGGTGGTGCAGCTTTAGAAACTTACCTCGAACCGCTTCGTGACATATTTGCGGAAGAAGGAGTCAATGAAATTTCTATCAATAACTCGTGTGAAGTATGGGTTGAAAATAGAGGGAAGATTAGGTGCGAGCACATTCCAGCATTGACTACTTCTCATCTCCGGGGGCTGGGGCGTCTGATTGCTCAGGCTACGGAGCAGAAGTTAAGTGAGGAGACGCCGCTGCTCTCTGCGTCTTTACCTAACGGCTTCCGTGTACAGATAGTTTTTCCCCCAGCGTGTGAGGGCGATAAGATAGTGATGTCCATTCGTAAGCCTTCTGCAATGCAGATGTCGCTCGAGGATTATGAGAAGATGGGAGCATTTTCTCATGTTGCTCAGCAGGGTGACAAGCTTAGGGATGAAAATAGCGAATTGGGTGAATTGCTATCTCAGGGTAAGATAAAGGAATTTTTAGAAACGGCAGTACAAAAGAAGAAGAATATAATTGTGAGTGGGGGTACCTCTACGGGGAAGACTACGTTTACTAATGCTGCCTTGAGAGCGATACCTGCGGAAGAGAGGATTATTACTGTTGAAGACTCAAGGGAAATTGTTCTATCTCACCCCAATCGTGTACATTTACTTGCCTCGAAGGGTGGGCAGGGTCGAGCGCGTGTTGGTACGCAAGATTTGATCGAAGCGTGCCTGCGTCTTCGCCCTGACAGGATCATAGTGGGGGAGTTGAGGGGTGCTGAAGCTTTTAGTTTTTTGAGAGCGATTAATACTGGGCATCCTGGTTCGATTTCTACGTTGCACGCTGATACTCCAAGGATGGCTATTGAGCAGCTAAAGCTCATGGTGATTCAGGCGGGCACAGGATTACCGGCAGACCAGATTGTAGATTACATAATGAATATTGTGGATGTGATAGTGCAGCTAAAGAGGAGCTCTGGCGGAGTTCGTCACGTTTCAGACATTTTGTTCACCAAGTGTTCAGAGGGTAATAAGTAATCTACGGTTAGAATTACTTGTAGGCACTTTTGTTTTGTAGTAGCGCTAGATATGCATAGTTCCAATCATATACGAAATATTTTGGTATTCTTTTTAGGATTGTTTTGCCTATTGGAGTTCTGCTTTTATATTTCTGGCGTATTCTTCGTACTTTTTGTATGGGGAGTAGATTATTTGGATTTTAATGCAATAAACCCAAGTGTTGCAGATTTCCCCATGCGGTTGTGGCCGACTATCTTTCAATATATCAGTAAATGGTGGGGGAATCCCCAGCTGTTTGGTGTTACTAATTCGCTAAAGTTGTGGGGTTCATTTTTTGCTCCTCTTGGTCTTGTAGGTATTGTTGCGTGGAATCTTCGTCATGTGCTTATTGATTGGCGACCTTTCAAAAAGAAAGAATCTTTACATGGTGATTCTCGTTGGGCTTCAGAGCGCGATATCAGAAAAATAGGGTTACGCAGCAGACGTGGAATTTTATTAGGTAAAGATCAGAGGGGTTACTTAGTGGCGGATGGCTATCAACATGCTCTTCTTTTTGCTCCTACAGGGTCTGGTAAAGGTGTGGGTTTTGTAATTCCCAATCTTTTATTCTGGGAAGATTCCGTAATTGTGCATGATGTGAAGCTTGAAAACTACGACCTCACGAGTGGTTGGCGTAAGAAAATTGGGCAGGAAGTGTATGTATGGAATCCTGCGCAGCCTGACGGTATTAGTCATTGTTATAATCCGCTAGATTGGATAAGTAAAAAACCTGGGCAGATGGTAGATGACGTACAAAAGATAGCCAACCTTATCATGCCTGAGCAAGACTTTTGGTACAACGAAGCAAGGAGTTTATTTGTTGGGGTGGTGCTATATTTATTGGCAGTGCCGGAAAAGGTTAAGTCATTTGGCGAAGTTGTAAGAACGATGCGTAGCGATGACGTAGTGTATAATCTTGCGGTTGTGTTGGACACAATAGGCAAGAAAATACACCCTGTTGCGTATATGAACATTGCTGCATTCTTGCAAAAGGCGGATAAAGAACGCTCTGGGGTTATTTCTACCATGAACTCTTCTTTGGAATTGTGGGCTAACCCTCTTATTGATACGGCAACGGCCTCTAGTGATTTTAATATACAGGATTTCAAGAGGAAGCGTGTTTCTGTTTATGTTGGGGTTACGCCTGATAATCTCACGAGGTTAAGGCCTTTGATGCAGGTATTTTATCAACAGGCAACAGAATTTTTGTGTCGTGCTCTACCCTCTGATGACGAACCTTATGGTGTGTTGTTTTTGATGGATGAGTTTCCAACTCTTGGAAAGATGGAGCAGTTCCAGACGGGGATAGCTTACTTTCGGGGATACAGGGTAAGATTATTTTTGATAATACAAGATACAGAACAGTTAAAGGGTATATACGAAGAGGCAGGAATGAACTCTTTCCTATCTAATTCTACTTACCGGATAACTTTTGCTGCCAACAACATAGAGACAGCAAACTTAATATCGCAACTTATTGGTAATAAGACTGTAAGTCAGGAGTCTCTAAATAGGCCGAAGTTTTTGGACCTTAATCCTGCTTCCCGCTCGCTCCATATTTCTGATACGCAGAGGGCGTTGTTGTTGCCTCAAGAAGTTATAATGTTGCCTAAAGATGAGCAAATACTCTTAATTGAATCTACTTATCCGATAAAATCTAGAAAAATAAAGTACTTTGAAGATAAAACGTTTACGCGTAGGCTATTAAAGAGCACGTTTATTCCTACGCAAGAGCCATACGACCCTGAGAAGATTCGTGGTGGTGTCGAGGGGGAAGAAGGTATTGTATCTGACGCTTCTGAGAATAGTGAGGACCTAAAGGCGTTGATGGGTAGTTCTAGTGCAGAAAATCCTCCTGAGCGTGCTGAATATGGATATGAAGATGATGGTGATCTTGTGGACAGAGAAGAATTTGAAGACCTATACGGTATAGGGGAAGAACCTGAAGATGATTTAGAGGACTTGGATGAGTCTGATGATTACTTTCACAACGAAGATGATGTTCTTGATGATGAAGACTACGACGATCCTTATGAAGATGACATGGAGTTAGAAGAGGACGGAGATTGGGATGAGAATGAAGCTTTTGAGGATGAGCTTTTAGATGATGAGGTTGTTGACGACGAGTTTGATAGTTTAGAGCCAGAGGGGGACGAAGCCTTTGAAGAAGATAAATCTACTGATGACAATGAGAGCGATAACGGAAGACAGAAGTAGATAGCTTTATGGCTGTGTTATCTCAGTTACTTGATGTTCAGGGTATATGCTATTTGACAGTTTGTGAGTTAACGTGATCGCTTATTGTTTTTTACGGATTGAAGAACACTCCGAGGTTGTTCTTATTCGAGTAATGTCGGTATGCGTTCATAAGTGCTAAATTGGGGACAGATGTAATGCAAATGTCCTCAATTTTGTCGTTTTTAGAGTAGTATTTGTTTAAAACTCTAAGTTTCTATTGTAAGAGATCTTGAAATGCAATTTTCGATTGGGTGTGTTTATCACTATGGTTTGAGTGCCAATCTAACAGCACGCTAGAGTACTGAACCTTGGTGTATTTCCTACCTTATTCCGTGGTAGAATAACCTAAAACACTTGTAAAGGACTACGTATATGCTTCTATACGTTAAGTGATCTTGAAGCTCCGGTAAGGACATTGTTCACTTTGCTAAGGCTGTTGAAATCTCTCATCCCATCATCGATGGCAAGGTTTGTAGTGGAAGTCATGCAAAGATCGAGAGTACTGATACTACAACGACTACGTACGATGCAGTGCCGGGGACATCAAACACTAAAACAGCTCAGTGTAGTGGTTTTGGCGCAACAAGCGGTGTGACGGGGCCTAAATCTTTTAGTGGTTTTGTTAACGCTGTGAAAGTAGGTGAGGGGAAAAAC
>NZ_JAHLEX010000057.1 GCF_023476575.1 Anaplasma phagocytophilum
TTTCTATAGTAAAAAATTGACGATGAGCTTGCATTTGTCTCACCTAGATGAGGCCATCGTATGGCCAAAATAAAAAACAGCTTCACTAGATTCATTGAAAAGAAGTGCCTCTCATAGGGCGCTTACCCGTGCATTATAATCCTAACTCTTAATTAGCAACAGAATTGACATATTCAGATTGGTTCACTGCATTACATGAATACATTCACTCCTTTGTACATGGTATCTATACCCACCTGCATTATAATAAAGCCATAGAGCAAGCTGCATATAAAAAAGCTATATGGCCTTTATACCTGAGAGATAGACCCTATTTAAAGCAGAAATGCAATTTCCGTAACCGCTAAATAAATATTTCCTTTCTACGTATATCAATGAGCAACAGATATGCTGTTATTTTGGAGAGTAGGAAGACATTCCTCTACACATAGACCTACAGAAGCATCTCTATTGCTGCTAGGCGATAACGAAGCATTTATGTCAGGATTACTGTGCTGCACAGATTTAGAAGAAGCATATGCAACTATCATGGCTCCCGCAATTGCAAATATCCATCCAAAACTTATCATTAACCTTAGAGAAGTTTGTACTCCCTCTGACATGTGTATAGAAGGAACCATACAAACAGTTCCCAAACATACACTACTTGCCCCAAGCGCTATAGAGAGTAAGCGGAGCGCTATAAGGGCTCTATAGTGATTTGGTCTTTCTGTTTCTGGTAGTTTATTCAACTTGTATATCCCAGCAGTAGATGCAGCAACAGATAGTAATGAGGCTATCATTCCGAAAAATGTTAGGCATGCAGGCGTGCTTTTTCCTCGGACAAGTAGCGCAATTGAAACACACGTTAGTATAGTAAAAATAACTGCCTCTAATGCTCTTGTCACAAGCTCTACTTTCTCAGCTACAGCTATTGCATATGGTTTTCCATGCTCCTCCTTCTGTGACTTTGTTGCAGCAAGCCCAAGGCGTAATGCGTATATTCCATACCCTAAAATCACCAATCCCATAGTAAGTAAGATAAGACACTTCCGCGCCTCACACGCCAGCGACTTTTCTTGACTTAAAGCAACCAAGGCTATTGCATAGACTACACACCACATAACCATGGAGATTAAGTGCGCTAAAGAAGAGGCATGCATCAAAGACTCATCGATGCGTGCTCTATTTCTATCTACTAAGTAGAAGAGGTTATTATTTTCCCTCTCTTTACTTAATTCCTTTAAATTTTCCAACATGTTTTTTCTATATAAAGATGCTCTGTTGTAGGCAGACACAACCTAACTATCCTTAGCAATGTCCATAACGATTGATAAATTAGCCCCCTGATCTTTGGTTAAAAAATACCTAAGATTTTAATGAAAAGAAATTGTATAGCACATGCACTCCGTCTATACAATGCATAAATTCTTAGAAGCCGGACTATGGGTAATATAAACCCCAACAATTTAAAGAATATCTATAGCAACAATCATATGTATAAGAACAACACATGCAAATGTTCTAAATATTATACTGATAATGTATATAAATACTTAACTTTTATAACTTGGAATTGCTATATGCATCATAAATACCCGCAAGAAGAAAGCTACTGTAATCAGAAATCATGAGGTAGTGCAAAGAAGAATAGTATATTGCAAGAATGCAAAAGATATGGTACCTCCATGTTCTTATGGCTAGGTAGCTCAGGGGTAGAGCAGGAGCATCATAATCTCCCGGTCGGGGGTTCGAATCCCTCCTTAGCCACTTGTATAGTGATCCAAAACTAGCTTGGATAAAACAGGGCTCCAAAATCCTCTCACATGCTTTAGGTAACCTATCATCTGAAAGAGCGCGTCCTGAGTTCCATATGTAACACCAGGAAGCACAGATACCTTATTATTTAGTAAGTACTTTACCATATCACGCTCGTTGTTTATCACCCGCTTTAGGAGAACATGTTTACCTAGCACATTGTCACACGATACGAAGATATAAAAGGCTCTTTATGGTATATTTGGCTAGGGTTATTACTTTAGATAGCTATGAGCTCTAAATAAGTGACTGAGATATGCGTGGCTGTTAAAGTTTTATATCAGGGATGTTTATCGCAATTTTATGTAGTGCAATTGTTTTATGGCATTTTCCAGCTGTTATATCATGTAAACAACATCTCCATCTGTAAGTGCTTGGGACAATAGTGTAGAACAAACCCATTACGTCTGTATACTAGCATTACTAGTGAGAGCGGATTCAATAGAATCACGAGCCAATGTTTTCATTACAGAAAAACTCTTTTTCATCAAAACACGTAAGCCATATAGGATTTTTCATCTTACTAACAGTTTGTCTGTGCAGCATCTTCTCTTCATCGCTCAATGTAAATGTGCGTGCAGGATACACAACTCTTCTTGCTTTATCATAGATCACAGAAACCTGTTTGCCGTCATCTCCCTCTTGAGAAAACACTAGCCTCCTCTGTAGCGCTTCTAATAGTTCTACATATACCCGCGCTAGCAACGTGGCATCCTTCAATGCTCCATGAAATTTTCTCTCTTGCGTCGATATATTAAACCTCTTGCAGAGAGCATCTAAACTAGCAGGCATCCCCGGAAACTTCTTTCTCGCCATCTCGAGAGTATCGACAATAGTATTAGTGATAGCTCGCTTGTTTCTTAAGAGCTCGATCTCAACCTCAAGAAACCTCATGTCGAATCTGGCATTGTGTATAACGAGAGCACTGTCCCGAAGAAAATCTAGGAGTTCATCCGCAACTTCAGCAAACTTCGGCATTCCTATAAGAGATTCTCTTGTTATTCCGTGTACCCTAGTCGCAGCTACAGATATATCGCGCTCTGGAT
The DNA here is from genome assembly GCF_023476575.1 of Anaplasma phagocytophilum. Taxonomy (GTDB): domain Bacteria; phylum Pseudomonadota; class Alphaproteobacteria; order Rickettsiales; family Anaplasmataceae; genus Anaplasma; species Anaplasma phagocytophilum_A. Next base: position 2,844 of record NZ_JAHLEX010000057.1, read on the forward strand.
CTATGTATTTATGAAATACACGACCAGTCATAACATAATCCACTAGCTCAACACACCCTATCTCTATTATCCTGTCTCCGCCATCAGCATCAAGGCCAGTTGTTTCCGTATCTAAAACAATCTCCCTAACCTTCATTGCCCTCCTTTAATTTCAGCAAAATCTTCTCCATAGATTCCGCATCTAGATTTTCATAATAATCATCATTTATCTGTACAATGGGAGCATTCACACACGCACCTAGACACTCTACTTCTCTTAAAGTAAAAAGGTTGTCTTTAGTCGTTTCTCCAACCTGCACACACAACACTTTCTTACATGCATTAAGAATATCATCGCTGCGCCTCAACCAACATGGAGTAGTCTTACATACTTGCACCAAATATTTACCTACAGGAGCTGTATTATACATTGAGTAAAACTCAACCACTTCGCGTACGTGCACTGGCCGCATACTCAAAAGCTTCGCTATATACTCAATAGCAGAACGGGGGACAAACCCACCAGCTTGCTGTTGCACCAAATGCAGCAAAGGCATAACTGCACTCGCTTGCCTACCTTCAGGATATCTACTTATGCACTTATATGCTTCTTCTAAGTTACTATCAGTGAACCTAAAGCTTTCCTGATCTGCAGAATTCATCTGTCTATTTCACCAAAAACAATATCCAAAGAGCCTACAATAACCGGTAAATCCGCAAGCATGTGCCCACGAGCCATAGCATCTATAGCCTGCAGATGAGCAAACCCCGGTGATCTTATCCTGCATCTATAAGGTTTATTAGTACCATCCGAGACTATATATACCCCAAATTCACCTTTAGGTGCTTCCACAGCAGCATACGCCTCACCCTCCGGCACCCTATATCCCTCAGAGAACAACTTAAAATGGTGAATCAATGCTTCCATAGAGTATTTTAATTCCTCCCTTTTAGGAGGAGCAATCTTTCTATCATCGGTTTTCACCGGTCCACTAGGTATATCACGTAGACACTGCTCAAGTATATAGAGCGATTCTCGTATCTCAGCCATACGCACAAGATACCTGTCATAACAATCTCCATTGCTACCAACAGGCACCTTAAAATCTAATATATCGTATATTTCATACGGCTGGCTTTTACGTAAATCCCACGGTATCCCGCAAGCTCTAAGCATTGGCCCGGAAAATCCCCAATCAAGAGCCTGTTGCTTAGTAACCTTTCCTATTTCAACGTTACGTTGCTTCCAAATACTATTCTCCGTAAGTAAATCATCAACACTATCTAATAATTTAGGAAAATAGTTAGTAAACTCATGTATATCGTCCAAAAGACCATCAGGTACGTCAGCTGCAAGGCCTCCTGGTCTAATATAAGCCGAATGAAACCTTGCTCCCGAAGCCCTTTCGTAAAAAGAAAGTATCTTTTCCCGCTCTTCAAAAATCCATAACAACGGAGTAGTAGCACCTGTATCTAACGCCTGACACGCCACATTCAACAAGTGATTTAATAGTCTAGTCAGCTCGCAAAAAATAACTCTGAGATACTTAGCCCTTATGGGCACCTCACAGCCCAACAGCTTCTCCACACACAGAGAATAAGCATGCTCCTGCGACATAGGAGACACATAATCCAACCTATCAAAATACGGAAGCGCCTGAAGATAAGTCTTATATTCAATGAGCTTTTCGGTCCCCCTATGCAGCAAACCTATGTGAGGGTCTATCCTTTCGATAACCTCTCCACTCATTTCAAGTATCAAACGCATAACGCCATGCGCCGCTGGATGCTGAGGACCAAAATTTATGGTCATCGGCTTGGCATAGCCATCAGAGCTATCAGACATTTTAGCTACTAAAGAACAAACTTTAGTATCTTATAATAGGTGCAGATGTCAAGTTCTAATTCGTCAATCCGTTTCCCTGATAACGTGAGAATTCACTATACTGCTCATAGTTGAGCATGGTGTAATTCTTATATCTTGCAACACTTCTCAGTATCTCCTCCCTACTATCCACACTTACGGGTTACGTACACTAAAATGTACACCTTTGAGTATTTGAAGGATCACATTACCTAACAAATATAAAGCATAGACTTGAGAAAATATTGCATCACCTATAATCCCATTTTTCTTTCAAAATCACTGTAAGAGAGATGAATTTTTCCAGTGAATAATAAATTTCAAACATTCAAAGGTATTTTATTCTAGATATAGCAGTGTCTTTGTGATAGGTAGAGAAAAACTGGAAAAGCGAAAGCTGTGGAGTATAGTTCTGTTTTCGATATCGCTATAGTAGGCGCAGGGCCTGTAGGGCTTTTTACTGTGTTTCAAGCAGGTATGCTAGGGATGAATTCCTGTGTTATTGATGCTTTAGATGTAGTGGGAGGTCAATGCGCGGTTTTATATCCTGAAAAACCTATTTATGATATCCCAGCTTATCCCATGATTACAGCTCAAGACCTGGTAAATAACCTGCAAAAGCAGGCCGAACCCTTTAGTCCCGTTTATATTATGGGGCAGTTTGTAGAAAGTATAAGTGAAAGTCCTGACTGCTTTGTTCTACAGACCAATAAAGGTACTAGCGTAAAATGTCGAGCAATAATAGTTGCGGCAGGGTCAGGCGGGTTTGGCCCCAACCGTCCCCCACTTGACGGTATTATGGAATACGAAAATAAGTCCGTATTTTATCACGTATCTCAAATGGCCACCTTTAAAAACAAAAAGGTGGTAATAGCTGGAGGAGGAGATTCAGCTGCGGACTGGGCTGTAAATTTGACAGAAGTTGCCTACAGGCTGTATGTGTTACATAGAAGGAAGTATTTTCGTTGCGCACCTAGTACTTTAAAAAAGCTCGAAGAATTAGCGGATGAAGGTCGCGTAAATGTGCTTATTCCTTACCAACTTGCAGGGCTTGATGGTGAAAATGGAGAACTCAGAAGCGTTATAGTCAGAAATATTACTACGAAAGAGGAAATTTCTATAGAAGCGGATTTTCTCTTACCGTTCTTTGGAATATCTGCAAACCTAGGGGAGATTGTTAACTGGGGCTTGGGCGTAGAAGGCTTTCAGATACCCGTGGAGCAATCTACATGTAGGACTATGCGTAGCAAAATATATGCTGTGGGTGATATAGCCGCTTATCCCGGAAAGATAAAGCTTATACTAGTAGGTTTTTCAGAAGCTGCTTTGGCGTGTCAAGATATACGTGCTGTACTCTTTCCAGATACTCCTCTTAACTTCCAGTATTCTACCTCAAAAGGTATTCCAACGCTTTAGTATACTATGAAAAAAAGCACCTTCCATGACGTGCACAAAGTTGCTGATTTTTGAATAAGAAAAAAGATCTCGTGTTCAGTATCATAGAAGCTCTTGCATTGCAGGAATCTAAAAATTGATCATCCTAATATTAAGTAATAGTTTTTGAGCCTTAGTAAGTAGACCGGTGATATTTTCAATTTATGAGCAAGAAATGCCTTATACTTGGAAGATTGTGTGTGCAATCCAATATACTGTTCTGATAGTAATTTGCTTATTGCATGTGGCTGCTGATATTCTTTGTATACGCTACGCTTAGAAAGAAAGTCACCAATCAAAAATACGACAATACTTTAATTTAGACGTCGTGAAACTTAGTATATTGCATTTCTACCCTACTGGATGGTATTTACGGCATGCTTAGTCTTGATTACTTCTGATATTCATGGTAGCTGCTACTATATAAGCTAGAAAAATCACTGATGAAAACTTCTCATTGTACGAGATAAATAAGATAATAATAGTATGTGTCTCACGGGCTTATCTCATCATCAAATCTTCTTAGCTTCCAAAAATTTATATCTAAGGACCCAGAAAAACGTATAATACCTGGCATTTAGACGTTAATGCATCGATCTTTATTTATATCTCCAATGTACTGGCTCTTTACAGTATTAAAGCATAAATGGAGTTATACATGTGATAGAGATAGTGCCTATATTCAAGATTACTAGGCTACGTTTGCTTTTTATAGATGTAACGCAGAACGCTGTTGGATGAATTATGGATGAGTTTCAGTGTATAGAAAAATATATACGTCCTTTACTTTGCAGTGGGTTTGCATCTGAAAATGACGATGCTGCACGTGTATCTTCCCCTACATCGTCTTTTATCATGACAAAAGATGTATTAGTTGAAAACGTTCATTTCTTAAATCACAGCGATCCTTTCTTACTCGCTAAAAAGGCGCTACGCGTTAACTTATCAGATATAGCTTCTATGGGAGCTATACCGCATTCTTATCTTTTGGGATTATCGCTTCCAAAATTTATTGATGAAAAATGGTGGAAAAGCTTTTGCGCTGGTTTACAAGAAGATAACAGTATTTTTTCCATAAAGCTGCTCGGTGGAGACACAACAAATAATTTAGCAGGTATCATCGTAATAAGCATAACCGCTTTGGGCATTCCATCTGAAAATATTTTGACTAGGTCACATGCAAAAGCAGGAGATTATCTGTATGTTAGTGGGACTATTGGTGATGCTGCTTTAGGATTGTTAGCATACAATAAAAAGCTAATTGGAGAGTTTTCATATCTCAAGCAAAGATATGACTTACCTCAGCCTAGAGTGATGTTAGGCGCCAGTATTAGCAATTTGGCTTCCGCATGTATAGATGTTTCTGACGGATTATTACAGGATATTAGGCTGTTGTGTAAGCTTTCAGGTGTTGGTGCAAATTTATATGCTTATGAAGTACCACTTTCACACGAAGCTGCGGCTGCTATAATGCAAAATCACGACCTTTTAGAGAACGTACTGGCTGGAGGAGATGATTACGAACTGGCATTTACGGTTCCTCCTGAACACTGTCTTGAAATTGAGCAAATTGCCACAAGTATAAAAATTCCTGTAAAAAGAATAGGAATGATTACTCTCGAAGAAGGGATACAGGTATATGACAGAGATCACAATCTTATACAGATATCAAAAGAGGGTTATAGTCACAACTTTTCTTAAGTTCATGAGAAGTTTTTATCTGAAATAACTTTGCGGGCAAAAACATCTATAGGCTTGAATAACTCATAAGTATTGCCACTTCAATAAGCGTTTTTATATTCATCGTTCTCATTGAGTATAATAACGAGTATACGCTTCTTATTATGCGAGACATACTAGTGGCGATGCTTCGAGTCACTCCAATACCTGTCCTTGCCCCAAGATAAGTACCAGACTGATTTCTCATTTATGACACTATACCTCACTTTGAGATTCCAT
>NZ_JAHLEX010000058.1 GCF_023476575.1 Anaplasma phagocytophilum
CTACATGCTATCAGGTCCCAGACTTAAAATAGAGGAGCATATGTCCAATGTGTTATATCAACGCACTTCTATTGCCTTAAACATGCACCGCATGCATAAAGAACCGTACCTAAACCCCGTGTATTGTAGTACAATAGCGACACTTAAACACGAAAATCAGACTTTCGTCGAGCGCAAGCAAGAATAAAACCAATTCCTCTTGCAGACTAACTCTGGATACCTACAGCACCATCAATAGCACTAAGTAACTGCTGCAGATTTACACCTACTATGCGGGACGATTCAACACCGTTTTTGAAGAGAATCAATGTTGGCACGGCACTGACACCAAATCTTATAGGTGTTTCCTGATGATCCTGTACATTGAGCTTATAAACATCTATCTTGCCAGAGTAGCGCTCTGCTATTTTGTCAAGTTGCGGAGCAAAAGCAACGCAAGGGCCACACCACGGAGCCCAAAAGTCAACAACCACGATGCCGCTCTTCCGCTCAACCTTGTCAGCGAAGTCAGAATCACCAATCTCAGTCACACGAGCCATAAAACCTCCAATTATTTCCGGCGCCTTTCAGCATTCTTCACAATAGGGAATGCCCTCTTCTCATTGAATATGCAGGCTGTACTAGAGCCATACCGTAGAGTAAACGCTCTAGATGTACGCTCAATGACCACATAATCCCCGACCATTCTAAAATTTATCAAGGACTCATACCCTTGTGCATCCACGTTGAAGACTGATGGTAAATCACCATTAACACCAGAAAACTGCATATACGTAAACTTACCGTCGTCAAATACCCTAAGCGGCACAATATCCTCCGAGCCCGGAGTATGAGATACAGTGTAATTAAAATTCAGCCCCTTCTTTGCGACGTCAGGATTTCTTAAGTCCGGTACACCAGTTTGGTATGATGGCAATAATACATCTCCACCAACAGCAGAGACGCTGCCGCCGATATTTCCCTCCAAGCTAGGGTATACAAAGCGAACTTCATAAGCCAGCCTAGGATCGTCTAGCCCGGAAGCCTCTTCAGCATGTAACTCAAAATAGTACACGCGTCTATTAGTCAGAATAGTAACATTTGTATTTGCGTTGTCAGCGACAGGTTTGATAAACAACCTGTTACCCTGTGGTACAAGCTGCCAACCTGTTGAATCACCCATAGACACTGTGGAAATCGTCTCACCTGCCTCAAATAAGATACTCGACTGATACCCGTAAAATCCGGTGTACTTGTGAACAGATTGAGGATTATAGTTCAAGGTCTTAATGTGATCATCAGCCGCTATAGAACGTGGCTCTTGTTTAGAAAACCCAGCCGAACTGTAGAGCAACACTACAACGAAAATCAGTAAAGCACTTCTCATAAACCACTTTATCCAAAACTCGCACACCGCAGTCTAACACTAATGTATCCGTATGGAAACTAGTTAGTATGAAAAATTACGCAACAGAGCACTTCCTTTATGTACGATTTTGTAACTTTCCCAGTAAAGTACATTTTGTTTTGTTGTCCACACTGCCTATTAATACGAATAAATCCATAGGATACATCTGTATCTTTGCTGCGGTAAGATGGTAAAGATGCCGCAGAGTGATAAACGTGAACAACAATGTTACTGTGGTAAGGAGCTACAACTCAACACTGAACTGGGAATCAAGATTGCTTGTGAGCTAGTAAAGAACATGTCTTCTGCGTACAGGTAAAGCACTGTATTATAGCTATTTGTACACGTCGGTATATAGCTCCTCTACGCTAGGCTCAGCGCAACCTTCTGCAAATTCCACAGCCTTCTTTATTTCGTCACGTATTTCCTTTTCCCACGTTGAAAGAACCTCTTCTGAAGCCATACTGTGCTCTAATATGTGGCTCCTTACAATGCACAGAGGGTCTCTATTATTTCGCACCTCTTCCACCTCTTCCCGTGTACGATACTTTGCAGGATCAGACATAGAGTGTCCTCTGTAACGATAGGTCTTCATCTCCAGTAAAATAGGTCCATTGCCCTCACGGCAATGCGCAGCAGCTTGTGAAACCTCGCGTATTACTTCAAACAAGTCCATACCATCCGCTCTGCGACCTGGTACGCCACAGCTTTCACCGCGTTTATACAAATCAGAAACATAGGAAGATCTAGCTACTGACGTCCCCATAGCGTATTCGTTATTTTCCACTACGTATACGACAGGCAACTTCCACAGTGCTGCCATATTAAAGGCCTCGTATACTTGTCCTTGGTTTATAGCTCCGTCACCTAAGCAAGTGAACACGACTCCACCGTTTGCTTTATACTTGTTAGCGAATGCTATTCCTGTACCTATAGGAACTTGGGCTCCCACAATGCCATGGCCACCGTAGAAGTTTTTTTGCACGTTAAAAATATGCATTGAACCACCCTTTCCTTTAGAGGAACCCGCGCTTCTTCCCAGGAGTTCTGCAATTATATTACCTGGGCTTTCGCCAGATGATAGCGCAAACCCATGTTCCCTATAACTTGTTATTACGGAATCCGAAGGTTGTAATACACTATACATTCCAGCAGCGATAGCTTCTTGACCAATATACAGATGGCAAAACCCTCGAATAAGGCCCATACCGTATAATTGTCCAACTTTCTCTTCTAGTCGACGCATAAATAGCATGTGCTTATAGGCTGACAGTACAGATTCGTTAGTCAAGTTCACGTGCAAAACCTCCTTACGCCCGATGTCTTTAGTGCCTGCTATACTACTCTGCAAAGCTTCCCTTTTCAAGCGCATTCCACCCTGACGCTTTCTAATATTACATATTATGGATAGAAGAGGTTTTGTTAAGCCAGAGCAAAACGTCTTCTATTCTGTTTTGCTGAAAAAGTGCGGGAGCATGACCTACATTTTTGTACGGGATATAGTCTATATTTTCCTTACTCGAGAGCATTTTGCGTAGGATATCTGCGGTTAGAATATTGGAGCATTCCCCTCTCAACACTAAAATAGCACACTTGAGTTTTTCCCACACATCCCAAATATTCATTACGTATCCAATGCGTTCTACTTCGTCTTGCAAGGCTACCCCGATTTTCGGATCAAAACGCAATACGTAATTTCCATCATGCTCTACAATACAGTACTGCTCGAGATGTTCCCAATGCTCTTCTTTCTCTATCCCAAAATGAGCAAAAGAGCTTCTGAGGTATTGCTTTGCGATTAAAAGATCCTCAAATGTTGTCGGCTGCAATAGAAATTGCACAATACCTCGTAAGGGTCTTTCTTTGATGCAAGGGCCTATGTCGTTTAGGATCAACCTATTCAACATGCTGGGAAAGCGGGCGGCAAGAAACATACCGATAATTCCCCCCATGGATGTACCCAAAAAATTGAAAGTACTAATACCAAAATGTCGCATAAGGTGAAGTACGCTGGTACAATAGGTACTGTAATTGTAGCTTGCTGGGTCTTCAAGCCAATCACTGTAACCACGTCCAGGCATATCGGGTGCGATAACCGCAAAATTCGAAACGGCTTTTCCTAAGTATTCAAAATCCATGCAGTTTCCCGAGATGCCGTGTACACAGACTAGGGGTGAGTCTTTATGTAATAGTTCTGCATTATACACGCGATAATAGAGGTCAAATTTTTTGTGTACAGGAATGGTAATTCTGTCTTCTGTAATCTTTGTCATTTTGTTACGGTCAATCAGGAAAGTATGTTCGCACCTACGAGCTTCGTACCTAATACTAGGTTATAGTATATCTTGCAACCACAACATGCTCTCAGTGTTTGTGGCATTTTCAGGCAAAAATCTTGTGATAAATTGGGGCATGTAAAAAAAGTTATAGAGAATTTAAAGTAATGTGTTGACATGCATGAGATTATTGATTAACAATTATGACTCTGTGGGGCGTTGGATTTCAGGTCTGGCGTTCGATGGTTGACAAGTTTGTAGAAAGATCAATTGTGTAGAGATTATCCCTTGAAAATTTCCGGGATGGTCTCGATTCAATTAGCTGATAAAGTGTAAATAGTGTGGTTTTAATACTGCACGTATCGCTGCGAATGAATAAATAAATAAGAGCACTTGATGGATGCCTTGGCGCTAAGAGGTGATGAAGGACGTGGTAGGCTGCGATAAGCTGCGGGGAGTTGTCAACAGGTTTTGATCCGCAGATGTCCGAATGGGGAAACCCGGCCAATTTATTGGTCATTGTACGCTGAATACATAGGTGTACAAAACTAACCCAGTGAACTGAAATATCTAAGTAGCTGGAGGAAAGGAAATCAAATGAGACTCCGTTAGTAGTGACGAGCGAACGCGGAACAGGTCAGTGGTCTGTAATTTAGAAACTGGAATGCTGTGGAAAAAGCAACCATAGTGGGTGATAGTCCCGTACAGGTAAGAAGATTATGGATCCTTGAGTAGGGCGGGGCACGTGAAACCCTGCTTGAATATAGGGGGACCATCCTCTAAACCTAAGTACTCCTTAGCGACCGATAGTGAACAAGTACCGTGAGGGAAAGGTGAAAAGAACCCCGGTGAGGGGAGTGAAATAGAACCTGAAATCGAGTGCTTACAAACAGTTGGAGCTTATAAAATGAGTGCTACGGCTTGCCGTAGGGCTTTGATTATGAGTGACAGCGTACCTTTTGCATAATGGGTCAGCGAGTTAATCTGTTGAGCAAGCTTAAGCCGTTAGGTGTAGGCGTAGCGAAAGCGAGTCTGAATAGGGCGTTAAGTTTAACGGATTAGACCCGAAACCAAGTGATCTAGCCATGGCCAGGTTGAAGGTGTAGTAAAGTACATTGGAGGACCGAACCTGTTACTGTTGCAATAGTATTGGATGAGTTGTGGCTAGGGGTGAAAGGCCAATCAAACTTGGAAATAGCTGGTTCTCCGCGAAATCTATTTAGGTAGAGCGTTGTATCATATGCTACTGGGGGTAGAGCACTGAATGGACTAGGGAGACTCATCATCTTACCAAATCCAATCAAACTCCGAATACCAGTATGCAGTTTTACAGCAGACACACTACGGGTGCTAAGTCCGTGGTGGAGAGGGAAAGAGCCCAGATCGCCGTCTAAGGTCCCAAAGTTATGGCTAAGTGTGGAAGGATGTGAGAAGACCAATACAGCTAGTAGGTTGGCTTAGAAGCAGCCATCCTTTAAAGAAAGCGTAACAGCTCACTTGTCTAGATAAGTTTTCTTGCGCCGAAGATGTAACGGGGCTAAAGCCATGCACCGAAGACGCGGGTACCTGGTTTACCAGGTGCGGTAGCGGAGCGTTTCGTAAGCCTGTGAAGGTGATCCGTGAGGATTGCTGGAGGTATCGAAAGTGAGAATGCTGACATGAGTAGCGTAAAAGAGTGTGAAAACCACTCTCGCCGAAAACCTAAGGTTTCCTGTGTTAAGTCAATCTGCGCAGGGTTAGTCGGACCCTAAGGCGAGGCCGTAAAGGAGTAGTCGATGGGAATCAGGTTAATATTCCTGAACCTTTTAAGCGTGACGGATCTTGTGCCGGTATGTGTCTTATTGGATTGACGCATGCCTTAAAAAGGTCCCAGGAAATAGCGCTTAAGTTAATAAGTCCGTACCGTAAACCGACACTGGTAGGTAAGTAGAGAATACTAAGGCGATTGAGAGAATGATGCTGAAGGAACTCGGCAAATTGCACCTGTAACTTAGGGAGAAGGGTGGCCTATGGGTGGGTAACCATTTGTAGGTGGCACAAATCAGGGGGTAGCGACTGTTTACTAAAAACACAGGGCTCTGCTAACACGTAAGTGGATGTATAGGGCCTGACGCCTGCCCGGTGCTGGAAGGTTAATATGAGGGGTGAGAGCTCCGAGTTGAAGCCCCAGTAAACGGCGGCCGTAAAACTGACGGTCCTAAGGTAGCGAAATTCCTTGTCGGGTAAGTTCCGACCCGCACGAATGGCGTAACGATTTCCCCGCTGTCTCCAGCATCACCTCAGCGAAATTGAATTCCCCGTGCTGATGCGGGGTACCCGCGGGTAGACGAAGAGACCCCGTGCACCTTTACTATAGCTTTACATTGGTGTTAGGGATGCGATGTGCAGGATAGGTGGGAGACTTTGAAACTGGGGCGCCAGCTCCAGGGGAGTCGTCCTTGAGATACCACCCTTTGTGTTTTTGGCATCTAACTAGGCTCCATTTTTCTGGAGCTAGGACATTGTATGGTGGGTAGTTTGACTGGGGCGGTCGCCTCCTAAAGAGTAACGGAGGCGTGCGATGGTAGGCTAGAGCTGGTCGGAAATCAGCTTTTATAGTACAATGGCAGAAGCCTGCCTGACTGCGAGGCCGACGGGCCGAGCAGAGACGAAAGTCGGTCATAGTGATCCGGTGATTCCGAATGGAAGGGTCATCGCTCAACGGATAAAAGGTACGCCGGGGATAACAGGCTTATGGTGTCCAAGAGTTCATATCGACGACACCGTTTGGCACCTCGATGTCGACTCATCACATCCTGGGGCTGGAGCAGGTCCCAAGGGTTCGGCTGTTCGCCGATTAAAGTGATACGTGAGTTGGGTTTAGAACGTCGTGAGACAGTTCGGTTTCTATCTTCCGTGGGCGTTGGAAATTTGAGAGGATCTGACTCTAGTACGAGAGGACCGAGTTGGACATACCTCTGGTGTACCAGTTGTCGTGCCAACGGCATAGCTGGGTAGCTACGTATGGACGGGATAATTGCTGAAAGCATCTAAGCGAGAAACCTCCCTCAAGATTAGATTTCCCCATTAGGGCCGTGAGAGACTATCACGTTGATAGGCCGGGTGTGTAAGTGCGGTAACGCACGTAGCTAACCGGTACTAATAGCCCGATTGGTTTATTCATTGCGTGTGCGTGCGGTGTTAAGGCTGCACTATTGAACTTTATTGGTTTTTCTATAATACTTGTCATGAAATATTTGGCTGGTGGTAATGGCAGGAGTGAAACACCCGGTAACATTCCGAACCCGGAAGTTAAGCCTCCTAGCGCCTGTGGTACTTTGTCTTAAGGCATGGGAGAGAGGGTCGCTGCCAGCCAATTCTTATTTTTCTTACTGTGATCTTCCTTGGAATTGCTGTTGTGTTTTGGGTGTAGACGGGCATGGTGTTCATCTTATTATAAGCGCAGTAAAAGCTTTTTCGTATGCCTCGTAAATAAGTGGGGGGGATTGAGGAAAATAAGGAGGAGGTATTGCGTTTATCTACTGATTTTGTGCACCAGTCCAAACTTATTATACTTGAGTAATCTATTCTTTTCCCCAATGCAAATATTGTTTGTGCTATTGAGGCACGTTTTGGCTTTCTACTCAGCCTTTTCTAAGCTTCATTCCAGCCAGAGCTTTTCAGGGCGAAAAATCTCGATGATTATGCCTTAGGAAGCTCATCAACATAAAGAGCAGCCTCTTACTAGGGCAATTATGATCTTTTACTTGTTCAAGATACTCTCTTATACACTTCTCGGTGTATTTTGAGCACTCTACTTCTTTGTCTAATATCAATATTGTGTTGCTGCATCATGTTATCGGCTTTTGACTAGGCCATTTCTGGGTTTTGTTTATGATCTTACTGATTAAGATTAGCAGTAAACTGCGGCACTCCCACTCCTGTTACTATGCGAGTCGTGCATATTGAGCCCGGTCCGATTCCAACTTTTACAGCATCAACACCTGCTTCTATAAGAGCTAATGCACCTGCTGCTGTGGC
>NZ_JAHLEX010000059.1 GCF_023476575.1 Anaplasma phagocytophilum
TCTACTGGGTCTATTGCGCTAGACGCAGCTCTAGGTGTTGGGGGGCTTCCTAGGGGGAGAATCATTGAGATTTTTGGCCCTGAAAGCTCCGGAAAGACTACCTTGGCTCTTCATGTCATTGCCGAGGGGTGTGCGGTGCGGTAATGATGAAGTCTTCTATTTGTTCCTGTTCTATTGTTATCTTTCCTATTTTCAAAGCGTTTCTAATATCCTCTAAGATGTGAGGGTGAATTTCTTGTTTTAGTGCTTTTTGTGATATATAAAGTCGATTCACAGGATAGTTCATGGCTATACAATTCTCTGACTTATAACGTCTGACCTCGTGAACTATTCTCATTGCTTCATCGCACATTTGTTCTATTGCTTCGTAACGCGGTATTTCTTTAAACGATGGCCACCTTGGACTTTCTACCCCACTCTTACTACTTATATAGTGCGTTACATGCGGCAGGATGGGTGAGAAGAGTGCTATGGTGGTTTGTAGTACGATCTGCAGAGTGCTTAGAGCTGATTTATGACCCTGCATGTCTTTTTCGTTATATGCTCGATGTTTGGATAACTCTATATAGTTGTCACAGAACTGATTTATAAAAAACTCTTCTACTGCACTCTGACCTGTCGTATAGTCACATGCTTCATATGCTTTTGTACTGACTTCCACAACTTTACTGACGCCAGTAACTATCCATTGGTCGAGGGGAATAGTTATTTCCTCATAGCTTGGTTTATTTGTACCGGCTACGTTCTGGACAAATTTATGCGCGTTAAATAGCTTTGTAACGAGCCTCTTACCTGTTTTAATGACTTCTTCGGATAACACGGTATCTGCACCACTTCGGGCTTTCGCGGCCCAGTATCTAATTGCGTCTGCTCCGTAAGTTTTTAGTAATTCGCTTGGATCCTTTGCGTTGTTTTTAGATTTGCTCATTTTCGTCTTATCTTCTGCAACGCACCATCCGCTTATCATTATACTTTTCCACGGTAGCTCTGCTCGGTGAAAGTGAGACATAGCTATGGTGTAAAATGCCCAGGATCGAATAATCTCATGGCTCTGTGTTCGAAGATCGGTGGGTATATTTCCGTTATGACATGTACCTTCTAACATCATAGTGTGATACATGGGAGTTAGTGAACTCGTCGCCCATGTATCCATAACATCAGTATCTGGTATCACTTCGTCTTTGCCGTAGCCCTTAGGTAAGTCTTTTTTAGGATCTACAGGTAAATCTTGAATATTGGGTAATATCACCCTTCCCTCTTCACCGTTTCGCATTGAATACCATACTGGTACTGGTACACCATAAAATCTTTGGCGGGAAATGCACCAGTCACTACTTAGGTGTTCAATCCACGTATAGAGCCGCTTTCGCATGTGTTCTGGATGCCACTTAATTCGTTCGGCTTGTTTCTTAAATGCCGCCTTGTATTCCTTAAGCTTGATAAACCACTGCTCGCCCGGCAAAATCTCGATAGGTGAACCGGACCGCTCGGCGCATCTCACACTGTGAACTATATCGGCTTGGGATGAAATTAAACCGCATGCTTCTAATGAATCACATATAGCTTTCCTTGCCTCTTTTATTCTTAAACCATTGAATTGTGTTGGCGAGATAAGAGATTTCTCGGTTTCTAATTTCTCTAAACCTGTAAGGCAACCGGTTTTATCTATAATTATTCGTGTTTCGAGGGAATGCTTTTGCCACCAATATACATCGGTTTCATCGCCGAATGTACAGCACATAACCAAGCCTGTGCCCTTTTCGAGGGCTACCTTATCATCTGGCAGGATTCTCACCTTATTGCCACCTATTGGAACGATGGCTTTTTGTCCTGATAGATGCTGGTATCGACTATCGCTAGGATTATATAACACTGCAACGCATGCCGGCATGAGTTCGGGTCGGGTGGTGGATATTTGAATGCTTTCTCCGCTTTCCGTTAGTAAACGAACCGTATGCATGATAGAAGGAAAGACCCTATCTTCTATTTCAGCGTTAGATATTGCTGTCTGATCTACAACGTCCCACAATATCGGCTGTTGTTTACGGTACGCTTCGCCTTTGTTATATAAACTTATAAACGACTCTTGCGAAAGCTTTTGGATGGTGCTGCTGGCAGTATGATACTCACGGGACCAGTCGAAACTTATTCCCAAAGTTTGAAATAACTGTCGGTAGTTCAACCTGTATTCTTTTGAAACTGCAGTGCATGTCTTTATAAACTCACCTCGATCAACCTGGGCCGCTTTGACGCCTGTCACCTTCTCGATAAGGCGTTCGGTGGGTAACCCATTGTCATCGAAACCTATTGGGAATAGAACGTCATAACCGGACAGTCGTTTATAGCGGGCTATAAAGTCTGCTTGGCAGTAACTAAATACGTGTCCCATGTGTAGGCTTCCTGAAACTGTTGGTGGTGGTGTGTCTATGACGAAGCTTGTATCTTTGCGGCCTTTCCATATAAACGATTTCGATTTTGTCCAAGACTCTTGGCATTGCTCTTCAATGTCCTGATGGTTATATCCTGCCTTTCGCTCTGTCATAATACTGTTCACACATATTTTGGCTCTCATCACGTAAAGTATAAAAAATTGGCTGCGTCTACACAATGTTATTCACTAAAGTTGTGACTGGAATACGAGGAAACGAGTGCTCTTTAATTGTGACTAGACTCATTTTTATTTTGGCTCTGAGTCTTCATTACCTTGAGAGAATATGCTGTATTAGCTATTTACTTCTATTATGTGAGTAGTGCTAGTGCCGGGGAAAAGACGTCAGTTTATCACTTCGTGGATGCTAGAATCTCCGTACACCTAATACATTGTTGAAAAAGTGTAAGGCCTATATTCGGAGAGTATAGATACGTCCGCTGCTATGTAGGGGCTTAGATCTTTGCAATACACTGTTATAACACTATTAAATACTACATTTCTTCGTAGATTATAGGAGAGCGGAGATTTCAGGAGAAAGCTGATAACTCAAGCCAGCCTTTAACCTATAAGCAAGCTTAGGAGTGATGTGACCATCAACAACGCCAACGAAGTTACCACCTAGACCAACACAAGCATAAGGAACAACACCTAAACCTTCACTAAGAAGATCATAACAAGCATTAACCATAACTGAAGTAGAAGAAACCGCCCTAATCTCAACAACTTCACCACCTTCAATAGTTTTAGCTAGTAATCCAGCCACTATGGTTTTTTCTTCGGGGGTGAGATTCTTTACTAGGTCTTTAGCTACGGCTATGGCGTTGCTATTAGGAGAACCTATCTTTGGCCCATTGCTCGTCGCACCAGCCTTACCTGTAGGCCAGTTTTTACCTTCGCCTACTCCTGTTAGGCTTACAAACTTACTTAGAAACTTACTACTAGCTTCTGCAGAATTATCACCTAAACCACTGCATTGCGCAGTTTTTTCTTCGTTGCTCTTCTCACTCTCTATGACCGCCGTGTACGTCTTCCCCTTCGTCGACACCAATGCAGCATGACTTCCACTACAAACCTTACCATCGATGATAGGGTGAGAGATTTCAACAGCCTTAGCAAAGTGAACAATGTCCTTACCTTATCTAATAAGAGAACCCTATACATAAACCAGATATGAAATCCAAAGATTACGAGACAAAACATACCTAGAGACTGCTTTTAGATATTCGGAGGAGCGTAGTTACTTAGTCTCCTCGCATATTAAACTCATTTGTAAACGTGAGACACTACAAAATAAAAGCTAACTCCTTAGCTAATAGATATACTGTATATGCTTCATCTTCCTTACTACCACTATCTCTAATACCCTTGGTCTTGCTTTGTAATAATAAGAGTTACTGTGTATACTCTTATTTATACCTAGCAATTCATAGGTCACTGGCATACTTACCAGCGTCTCCGAAAACTAAAAGACAGCGCACACTTGTAATGGAATGCACTCAAAACTATCCACATTAGCCACAGATCAGCCCCTCGAAGGACAGATAACCTTTATAAAGTCCGCACTGGAGATTCCTAGATAGCAAGTGATTTTATACTAGGTAAGAGTATAAAATCACTGTACGTACCTGCTCAGTATGGAGAATCACTGATCATAGTTCGTTTCGTGAGTGATGCAGCACTAATTTTGCCTCGTTACTTAGGGTATTCAATGGTCAAAGACGGATCGTTTGATGCATACGCTAAGCACTCACTCTTCCCATCTTTCAGCTCACATACACTTAATGCATTAACTCTCTTGGCATAGAGAGGACGAGATTTTGGGAAATATATCATTCTACAGAACCATTTAACCTATATATACACTTATGGACTCGGAGAAGGCATGAGCTTCATAGGCGTTTGCATCTAACTCCGAATTTCGAAGTGCAATACTTACTTCCACAGTGCGACGCACAAAATTAACCTTAGTATGATTTGCCCATCACCTAGGAAGAAGACTGTCACGTTCTCCAAGGACTTCATCCTTCTCTTCAAAAGCTTCTTGTCTTGAAATATTTGCTCCAAGAAGATTTGCATTAGCAAAATTTACGTCCTCCAATCTTGCATCAGTAAAGTCGGTAAAAGAAAGATTCGCACCCGTAAAATTCACTTTTGACAAGTGTGCATCATTGAATTTGACTCCGGCTAATACAGCGTTCGAAAAGTCTATGTCGTGTAAAATCATGCCACTAAAGTCAAAGTAGGAATAGTTCACGTCAAAAACTGTCTCACTTGAAAATAACTGTTCTAAAGCATCTATTGAACCTATAGCCCCGACAGGCGAACTAATTCCATTATCGACTACAAGAGTATTCTTGAACGTACAATCCCGGAACTTAGACGAACTCATCTTGTTGCCGTGTATACTTGACCCTATAAATGCTGACTTTGAGAAAAGAATGCCAGCCATGTCACTGTGAAAGAAATTCACCTTGTTCAAATTACTGTTGTAGAACCTAGCCTTATCAAAATTGCTATTGTATATGATAAGGTCATTGAGCTGCGCATGTCCCCATCTGGTATTTCGAGCTATAATACCGCTGTAAACCGATTTTGACGCCTTAGCCCCTTTCATAGAAGCACTAGTAAAATCCACCTCTGACACGGTAACACCCTCTAACATTGCACCATGTAGTGATGCAGAACGCATATTTGATTTCGTTATGCTAGAATTTCGAATGACCGCATTGTTGAGTATGGCTAAGTTTATTTCGCTGTGAGAAACACGTCCTGAATCTAAAGATACTCCACGAAGATCTGAGGATTGTAGTATAGATTCTTCTATAAAAGCACCGTTTAGAACACTATGTTGCAATATCGCATCTTTGAGGTTGACACCGACCAAAGACGTGTTTTCCAACGTAGCCCTGCTGAGATCTGCATCACGTAGATCAGTGTAATAAACATCAGCAGAATACATATTAACATTCTGGAGATTGGCTTTATATAAGCTTGCAGAACGGATGTTAGCTATCTCAAGGTTGGAAAAGCTGAGATCACTTCCTGTTAAATCTGCAAAATCCAGGTTAACAGCGTACATCATAGAGTGCTTCAGTAAGGACTGCTGTATTCTTGCACTCCGTAAATTGGCACCAAAAAAGCTCACCTCTGTTAAGTCACTATTTTGAATTACAACGTTAGACGCTTCTGCATCCTGAAAGTTTGCTTTGCGTAGTGTGGACTCCGTTATAGAAACCAACGTAAGCTCCGCATTGGAAAAGGTCGCACCATACCCCGTTACCTTATCCATAGAGGCCATTTGCATATCAGAGCCTATGAATGAAGAGTATCCTATATCTGAAGATGTAATCTTAACTCCACTCAAATCAGCTAGCGCTAAATTGGCAAACTTCAAATCCACATTTTCAAAGCGTGATTTATTGAGGTCCGTATTAGAAAAATCCGTGCCACGCATATCCGAGTTGGTGAAGACTGTGTTTGAAATGTTACTGTGCCTAAAGTTAGCCTGCATGAGATTCACGTCTTCAAAGATCGATCCTCTCATATCCAATTCACTAAAATCCGCCCCGTAAAAATTGTTTCCAAATTCCTTAGAGAAATTAGGTGCAATCCCCTTGGCATCACATTTTGTAATGAAATCTTGAAAATCCTGACGGGTGTACGGAGTTTTCTTCATACCCTCTATGTCTTTAATGAAAGAACTCCTAGGATCTTCTTCTGCCGTAGAGGCATATGCATTGGTGTATATAAAAATACCCGACAAAACAATACTAACGGCGGTGCGGCTTATGCGGCGAAGTAACGAGCAAAACATCCAGCTGCATATACCAAAATTTACTTCACCCATAGCAAACACCAA
This sequence comes from Anaplasma phagocytophilum, assembly GCF_023476575.1. GTDB lineage: Bacteria > Pseudomonadota > Alphaproteobacteria > Rickettsiales > Anaplasmataceae > Anaplasma > Anaplasma phagocytophilum_A. Next base: position 6,291 of record NZ_JAHLEX010000059.1, read on the forward strand.
AACAATACTTTTGTAAATCACACGAATTGTAGTCCGCAAAAGCTCAAAAAGTATTAATCCCTTTCACGGGCACACAGAGCAATATGGAAAAATGTGCATACAATAAAGACTGGCCCCCATGATTACCTTAATTTGGCATTTATAGATACAAGGAATGACTCAGCAATCACAATTTTACTATGTCGTCACTTGCACATCTATAACGCATTGCAGAAACCCTAAGAATAATTTTACATTGTAACGTTGTGCACTTTCGAGTCTTTTGGCATACGATAGCATTCTCAATATAGGGTAGAACAGTGCTATTTGGCTCGATAATTTTTAAAATTTTTGGTTGCGTGTTTCCGTGTGTGATATTGCTTACATTGGGCACATGGCAGATCTTACGTTTACGAGAGAAATTGCATATAATTCATAATATGAGCTGTGCTATTGTTCCCTTACCTGAAGGGAGTGATTTGCAGTCTCATAACTATAAGCGCATTCAGATACAAGGAACTTTTAAAACTACGTATTTCAGGGTTTTTGCTGGCCGGGCGGGATATTATTTTTTGCAGCCTATGGAGCTAACCGACGGAAGACATGTGTTAATCAATCGAGGCACATTGTCGGAGTATGCAAAAATTGATGTAAAGGATGCTTCAATGCACGAACAGGTCAGCGGCACTTTGTACTGCAGATTGAGTAGTAAAACAAAGTGGGTTGCTGCGAATAATGCCGATAAAAACCTTTGGTTTTGGTATGACATCAAAAGTATGTCTGAGCACATAGGGGTTCGTCTGGAGGGTTGTATAGTATGGGGTGATAATACATCACTGCTAGATGGACTACAGCCTAATAAGATGCTGAAAGTCAGAAATGATCATTTAGAGTACGCGATCACCTGGTACAGCCTGGCTATGATATGGGTAGGGGGTTATATTTATTTTCTGAGGACAAGACAGCAGTTTCGTAGTAGATCTCATAATACGGAGTGATGTTTTTTCCTGATTATGCATTACAGATATAAAGTCATAAAACACAGTTTAAAGCTTTTAAGAGAGACCTTGAAAATGTAATTGGTATTGGAATTTTTTTGTATTGTGCGTTTATCTAGGCTGCTATGCAGCTTAGATAATGGTTCTGAGATTGAGCTTGCTTCGGTTAATGGGCCTTCAAGCATAGATTTACATCGACATGGGCAGCAATTTCACTTCCATGGGGTTTTTCTATTAGGGAAAGTACGATCCCAGAGACTGCATTTCTTCTGGTGGGAATCACATATAACTCGTTATGTACGAAGACTTTTTATATTTTAACTGACAGAAAATAAAGTTTTTATGCAAAAGAGACCCT